>JAQSXN010000151.1 GCA_029256665.1 Paenibacillus sp. | reverse complement strand
CGTAATCGCCGTAGATCCGAACCCTCTCTCCCTCCGTCAGCGCCTTGCGAATTCGGCTGACGGCAGCTTCCATCCCATGCAGCAGGTAAGGATCGTGCAAGTGTTCCGCCCCGCCGCCCAGGAAGCGGCTTGCGCTTTCCGCATCCTCGAAGCCGCGCTTTACAAGCAGCCTCGCGACAAGAGGAGGCACGCCTAGCTCCTCGCAGAGCCGGCGTGCCTTGATTTCGTTCATTTCGTTCCAATCCGCCAATTGCCAGCGGGTCTTTCTCTTTATCATCAGGCGATCTCCTTCCTGCCACCCTCGTACTCATTGCAGCAGTGTTGGCATTTGCTCCTGATTAGGATCATGATTCGATTTGTAAGGATATCCGGGATCGTATGGCTCCACGTAAATCATCACTTCGGATAGGTGGAGGAATCGGTGCATGAGCAGGAGCTTGACCCGTTTGGCGATGTCCTGCCCCTCCAGCACCGTAATGCGCGGGTTCACGCTGATTACGATTTCGGCTACGACGTAATGGCCTTGTTCTCTAGCCCGAATGGACTGCACCGTTACGACGCCTTCGACGCGCTGAACGACTGCCATCAGTTCATCGGCCGATTCCTCTCGCTTCCGGCTGCTCTCGCCTCTCCGCGAGCCACGGAACAGAATGTTCGTCACGCGATCCCATAAGCGTTCCTTCTTGGCGGTACGTCTGCCGCCCTCTCGCTCTCTGGTTGACATGGGTGCCAAATACCTCCTGAATCGCAAGCGTTGAACTTCTTATCCTTGTGAGAAAACCTCTACCCTCGGCCTTTCGAAGATGTGCGACCGCGTTTAAAGGTTGGTTTTATCGCCAATAAGAATTTATTCTTCCGGCAAGCTCGAAAATTTTATAAATTCTTATGTGGTGAGAAAAACTCCTATCGGAGTCCTTCGATGATGAGCGACCGAGTTTAGATGAAGTTTTTATCGCCAAATAGAATTCGGTTTTCGATTTCTCGAAAACTTATATATTCTATTGTGGTCAATTAAGGCTCCGTCTTCACTGCAACTTTCGGCTTTTGTTTCTCTCTGCGTTTCAACAAGAACCACAGCGGGCTCGCGATAAAGATCGTCGAATACGCGCCGCTGATTAATCCGACAAGCAAAGCCAGCGAGAACATTTTGATCGATGGGCTGCCTAGGAAGAAAATACATAGCGTTACGATCACGACCGTAAGCACCGTGTACAGGTTGCGGGCCATCGTCTGCCATACGCTCGCATTAACGAGGTGAGCCAGCTGCTCTTCGTTTCTAACTTGCGAGAACCGCATATTTTCGCGAATTCGGTCGAAGATGACGATTTTGTCGTTGATCGAATACCCGAGCGTCGTCAGGACGGCCGCGATAAACGGCAAATCGACTTCGAATCGGAAGATGGAGAAAATCGCGATAACGACAAAGCTGTCATACAAGATAGAGATATTCGAAGCAAGGGCGAAGCGCCACTCGAAACGGATCATGACGTAGAACATAATGCCGAGGCTCGCGATCAGAATCGCCCAGATCGTCTTGATGCCAAGCTCCTGCGCGATTTCCGTCGATACGACGTTCACTTCGGCGGACACGTCGTCGCCATATTTTGCCTTGAGCGCCTCGATGACTTTGGTCGATTGCTCCTGCGTCAATATTTCGGCGAATCGTATCGTCGCCCGGTCTTTGTTCGCTCCGCCGATCGTTGACGTTTCATCGGGGAACCCCGCTTCGTCCAGCGTCGAATTGATCTCCTGCTGCGTGACCGCCTGTCCGACCGAGACGTCGATGTTCGTCCCCGCCTTGAAGTCGACGCCGAAATTCAGCTGGAACAGAATCAACGAGACGATGCCCGCCAGCGTGAGGACGATGGAAAAGATAAAGTATTTGTTCCGGTTGCCGACGACGTCGTACCGGATCTTTGTGTTATAGTTCACGGATTTCGCCCTCCTTCACGCCGTAGTAGCTTGGTTTCAAGAACCGGTTGCTTCGTACGAGCATATCCAAGAGGAAACGCGCGAAGAAAATATTCGTCACGACGCTGACCAGAATGCTGAAAATCATCGTCAGCGCAAAACCTTTGATCGCGCCGTCGCCGATGAAGTACAACACGGCGCTTGCGATAATACCCGTTATGTTGGCGTCCATAATGGTGCGGAACGAGCTCTTGGAGCCGGCCTTCAGGGAAGACAGCATGCTCTTGCCCGACCGTATCTCTTCTTTGATCCGCTCCGCCGTAATAATGTTGGCGTCAACCGCCATCCCGACGCCGAGGACGAACGCCGCTATACCCGGAAGCGTCAGCGTCGCGTTCATCAGATTCTGCACGAGAATGAGCAGCCATGCGTACGTAATAATCGTGATTGCCGCCACGAAGCCGGGTACCCGATAAATGATAACCATGAAAACTAGTACGATCAGTGATCCGAGAATGCCCGCCGTAACGGTATCCTTCAGCGACTCCATGCCGAGCTTGGCTCCTACGCTTTGCGTATACTTTTCTTCCAGCTTCAGCGGCAGCGAGCCCATGTTGATAAGATCGCGAAGTTCTCTTGCTTCCTCCGTCGACGAATTGCCCATCTCGATAACGGCGCTGTCGCTGTTGATGGCTTGATTGACCATCGGACTCGAAATCTCTTCTTCGTCGAGATAGATGGACATCGCCTGTCCGACCAGCTTGGACGTTACGTCGCCGAACTTCTTCGCGTCTTTCAGCTTGATCGTGACAACCGGCTGATTAAGCTCGTTAAACTCAAGACCCGCCGCGTTTTCCACAAAGTCCGTTCCCGTCAGCATAATTTCGCCGTCCGGCGCGCGGAAGGTCAGATTGATCGGCTTGGCCAGAAGCTCACGCACTTGCTCCTCGTCCTCGAGGCCCGGCAGCTTGATGCGGATGCGGTTCGTGCCCTCCGTCGTAATCTCCGGCTCTACAAGACCGGTCGCGTCAATCCGTTTCTGCAGGCTTTGCGCGGTTTGCTTCAAGCTTTCCGGCGTCAGCGCGGCGCCCCCTTCGAACGGAACCGCCTCGTACAGCACCTCGAAGCCGCCTTTCAAATCGAGGCCAAGCTTGACGCCTTTCAGCAGCCAAGGGCTTGTACCGGCCATAATGGCGAACGCCACGACCACGATCAATAGGAAGGCTACAATTCTCTTCCCGAACATACGTCTGAATCCTCCTTATGATCTCAATATTCCCATTATACAGATGCACCAAAAACGAGTCAAAAAGAAAGAACCCCATCGTCAAAACGAGGTTCCCTTATAGGCGCTGAGCGTCAAATAATTCATGAACCGCGTGACCTTCAGCGACAATATATCGTTAACCATCCGATGCAGCTCCGGCTGTCCCGTCTTGGCGTAGCCCGCGCTTACGCAGTCCCAAATATCCTTGCCCGTCACATGTTCGTAGCCAATGAGCCGGAATTCCTCCGCTTTGCTCGTGCACAACTCTTCGATTACCGCATTAAGCTCATCATCCGCCATGGCTATCCTCCCGTATCGCTCTTTGCCGTCCGCTTCAAGCTTCCTTCCTCTACACAATGTATTCGACCTTGAAGCCCATTCTCCTGCACGTTTACGCGCGGGGACAAATTGGCAGACATTGAAGCGGACATGCCGCGCATACAGTTAAGGAAGAGAGACGGACAAAGCGAAACGAGCCAAGCCTATCCGGCGCTAGCCCGTTTCATAACGATAGGAAGAGATATTGCGCGTGTTCGGACGAAACGGAAAGGTCCATATCGAAGGAGTTGAGGAATTCGCCATGACGAAACAAACCTTTATTAAAGGAGCCATGATCTTGCTTGCCGCGGGGATCGTAAACCGAATTCTCGGCTTTGTGCCGAGGATCACGCTCCCGCGCATCATCGGGGCGGAAGGCGTCGGGCTCTACCAGCTCTCCTACCCGTTCCTTATCGTCATGCTTACTTTCATAACCGGAGGGATTCCGCTCGCGATCGCCAAGTGGATCGCCGAAGCCGAGTCGGTCGGAGATCAAGACCGCGTGAAGTCGATCTTCCGCACCGCCATGTTGCTGACCATCGCGATCTCCGTTATTTTGACGCTCGCCATGCTGTTGTTCGCGCCTTACATCATCCGCTACCTCATCCCTGACACGCGCGTATACCGCACCTTCCTCATGATGACGCCGCTTCTGCTTATTATCGGGGTCTCATCCGTATATCGAGGGTACTTCCAGGGCAAACAAAACATGATCCCCGGCGCGTTGTCGCAGACGCTCGAGACGATCATTCGCATCATCGCTTCCTTGGTCTTCGCCTATCTATTATTGCCTTACGGCTTGGATTGGGCCGCGGCCGGGGCGATGCTTGGCGTCGTTGCGGGGGAACTCGGAGGCTTCGCCGTGTTGCTGTGGCATTATCGTTCGAAACGCAACCTACGATCATCGTCAGGGGAAAGTCTAGCCGGCGACTCGTCAAGCGCAGCCCCAACAACCGATTCCGATTCGGCAAGTCCTTCCGGGAGCAAACATCCGATATTAAGGCGGCTGGTCGGTTTGTCGCTTCCGGTTACGGGGAGCAAGCTTGTCGGTTCCTTATCCTATCTGCTTGAGTCGATCTTTACGGCCAAGAGCCTGGCCGTCGCCGGCATTGTCACCGGGATTGCCACCGCGCAATACGGCGCTCTGCAAGGGATGATCATCCCGTTACTGCTGCTCCCGACGGCGCTTACCTATTCGCTCGCCGTGTCGCTCGTGCCTTCCTTGTCGGAAGCTGCTGCGCGGGGCGACAAAGCTCTTATTCAGAAACGGATGCATCAATCGATGCGGATCGCCCTTGTTTCCGGAGCGCCGTTCGCCGTCGTGTTCGGGCTGTTTGCAGAGCCGCTCTGCCGGATTATCTACGCGCACGAGGAATATGCGCCCATGCTTCGGCTCATGGCTCCGGTCGGCATCTTCATCTATCTGCAAGCTCCGCTCCAAGCCGCGCTTCAGGCGCTTGACCGGCCTGGCGCCGCCTTAATGAACACGTTTCTCGCGGCCGGCGTTAAGCTTGTGCTCATCGTGCAGCTCGCCTCCAAGCCGGAGCTTGGCATCTACGGAGCGCTGATCGCCATCAACGTGAACATCGTGCTCGTAACGGTCCTGCACGGCATCAGCGTCATGCGTTATATAGGCTTCCGCATGAAAATCGCCGACTTTGTCAAAGTCGGCGTCGCTATGGTTATAATGGGAGCCGCCGCGCAGTGGATCATGCATCGGATGCCCATGACGCTGGAATGGATCGCTCTACTATCCGCTTGCTTCATCAGCGTTATTCTGTATTTGCTGCTCATGTTCTGGATGAGAATCATCGATCGGCACGATTTATCTCGAATCCCATGGATCGGAGCTTGGTTTAGGTGAATTTTTTTTGATGCACGTCGACAAACAGCTTTCCCTTGTGATCGATCGTACAAAGAAAAACGTCTTTGAAGTCATAAACGTTTTCCTCTTGCAGCGCGTTTTTAAGCCAAAAACGCGTTTTTTCTATTTTGCCCAAATTTTCGTCCTGTACTTTGCCGTCCATAATAAGCGGGATCGGCAGAATCTCGAACCGGTATCCGGAAGGAATGATTTTCTCCCTGACGCTTCGCGCGGCAACATGCTCCGTCATGGATCTGACGCCAAAGCTTTCGTTTCCGTCCGAGCTTTGCTTGTTCTCTGTCGCTTCTTCGCCGCCGCCATGCTCCGTGGTTTCCCTGGGAATGACGGACAGCTTACCGCTCGTTTCCAATATGGCGAACTCCACGTCCGCGACGGACGTGATTTTGTTCTCCCGCAACTGCAGCATTAGATCATCCAGATTGTAACGCTGCTTGCGCATTACATCCCGATTAATCTTGCCCTTGGCGATGACGACGCTCGGTTTGCCGTCAAAGAACAGCCGCAGCTTGCGATTGCTCATGGCCAGCAACGCCATCGACACTTGAATCACAAGCAACACGATCATGGGGACGACCCCGTCCCACATCGGACGATCGACATCTTCTATTACAATGACCGCAATCTCGGCAATCATGACGGAAATAATCAAGTCCAGCACCGACAGCTTGCCGATCTCCCGCTTCCCCATCAACCGCATAATCAAGAATACGACAAAATAAATGACCGTAGTCCGGATCAACAGGCTCCATACTTCCACAGGTTAGCGCCTCCTCCGTTCATTACGCTGCGCGGCCGCCATGCGTTTTCTTTCGACGATTCCGCGCTTGTTCAAGCTCGTACAGCTATTCTCACCTTGGCGGCTGTCCCTCATACGGACGAAAGAACGCGAATATATGGCAAATCCGATTACGCGGGCGCCAACTCCTTGTACTATTTCCTCCGGCTTGGCCATATGGTTTATTAATCATGGTATCGAATGGAGGAATAGGATGAGCTCCGTCAAGCAAGCCCCAAAACAGCCCGTAATTGGTCCCCCGTTGCTCGCGGGAATCGCGTTCTCCTTAATATGGCTGGCAGCAGGCGCACTGCTGCTATCCTTTATGCTGCACTTCGGCAACATGCAAGAAAACGAGTTAGGCACCTATGCCCTGCTCGTGCACGCCGCGTCGGCTCTCGCGGGAGGTTTCTCCTCCGGCAAACGATCGGAGCGCAAAGGCTGGTACAACGGCGGGCTTCTTGGCGGCATCTACGGCATTCTCGTCATCATCGTCAGTTTCCTGGCCGAGAACGCTTCCATGTCCTGGAACAGCCTGTTGATGCTGGGAGCCGTCTTGCTGGCGGGTGCGCTCGGCGGCATGGTCGGCGTTAATCTGAAGCGGTAATCTGTAGCGGTACTGCGGCGGACGTCATGACGAAAGCTTGTAACCGGGTCCGTTGAACGCGAACAAGGGCCTTGCGGATTGCTCCGCAAGGCCCTTTCTCTGCTCGATGAAACTCGTGAAGTCGTAAGGATGGATTACTCCGTTGCCGCTGGCGCCGCGGTAACAACCGCATTGATCGCGCTGCGTTCGAATGTCATTTTGGTCGTGTCGTTAACGCGCAGAACGACGGTATCGTCTGACATCTCGACGATCGTGCCGTGCAAGCCGCCGATTGTCGTTACTTTGTCGCCCTTTTTGATCTGGTTCAGCATGGAACTGCGCTGTTTTTGTTTCTTCTGTTGCGGACGAATAAGCAGGAAGTAGAATACTGCGAACATCAGAATAAACGGCCAGATCAGCTGCCAAATGTTTTGGCTGCCTGCTCCATCTGCTAATAATTGAGACATGGAATTCACCCCTTTCAAAATCCTCTGTCATTATCGTTCAGCCCGTAAGCTTCGAAGAAGGAATCGCGGAAATCCAGTAGGCGGTCCTCCATAATCGCTTGACGAACGTCGCGCATCAATTGCAGCAAGAAATGCAAATTATGATAGGTCGTGAGGCGCATGCCGAATGTCTCGTCCGCTTTAATAAGATGGCGGATATACGCTCTCGAATAATTCTTGCACGTATAACAAGAGCAATTAGGATCCAGCGGACCAAAGTCCTCCGCGAACTTGGCGTTGCGAATCACCAATCTTCCGTTGCTTGTCATCGTTGTCCCGTTGCGGGCGATGCGAGTCGGCAATACGCAGTCGAACATGTCGATGCCCCGGATGGAGCCTTCCACGAGCGCGTCAGGCGAACCTACCCCCATCAGATAACGAGGCTTGTCCGCAGGCAGCTCGGGAACGGTGTAGTCCAGCACCTCGTACATCAAGTGTTTAGGTTCTCCAACGCTCAGTCCACCAATAGCATACCCCGGGAAATCCATGGAAGTCAAATCCTTGGCGCTCTGGATGCGTAAATCTTTGTGCATGCCCCCCTGCACGATGGCAAACAACGCCTGATCATGCGGTCTACCATGCGCCGCAAGGCATCGCTCTGCCCATCGCGACGTCCTTTCTGTGGACTCTTTGACATATTTGTATTCCGCCGGATAAGGCGGACATTCGTCAAAAGCCATCATGATATCGGAGCCCAGCGCGTTCTGGATTTCCATCGCGACCTCGGGAGAGAGGAATAGTTTGTCCCCGTTCAGATGG
>JAQSXN010000150.1 GCA_029256665.1 Paenibacillus sp. | reverse complement strand
CTCTTCCGATCTCCATGCCGGCGGCACGGCTCCGCCCTGCTCGGCCAGCTGCTCCGCCAGCTGCCGGCCGGTCTGCTCCAGCTGGCCCGCCGCTTCCCGGGCCAGCGCCTCCAGCTCGCCCTGCGTCAGCCCGCGGGCGAGCGCTTCTTCCAGGGCGGCGAGACCATCGCCGCCCTGCGAATCCTCGGCGGCGCCGCCCTCCGCCGCCGAAGAACCTGCGGCGCGCGCTTGCCGCGCCGCCTGCTCCAGCGCCGCCGCGAGCTCGCCGGCGGCGCCTTCCCGCGGCTGCTGTCCGGCCAGCCGCTCAAGCGCTTGCGCCAGCGCTTCGCGCTCCGCTGGCGTCAGCTCCCGCAGGCGCGAGCGGAGCTCGTCGATTGCGCCTGCAAGCGCTTCGGCGTCGCGGGCCTGCACCGCTTCGCCGACAGGCTTCAGCTCGCGCTGCTCCGTCATCGCGGCCGCCGCGGCTTCCAGCCGCCGCGCGGCCGCTTGCGCTTCCTTCGCCTCGAGCTCCAGCTGCTTCATCGCGGCTTCCAGCTCCTCGAGCGCTTCCGCCGGATCGACGCCGGACTCCTTTAGCGACTCGCGCAGCTCGTCAAGCGGCGTTAGCAGCTTTTCCTTTTCCTCCTCCGGCAGAGCAAGCTCCTCCAGCTTCTCCTCTAGCTCTTCCTGCTCTCTCTCCAGCAGCTCCAGCGCTTCCTTCGTCTCCGCAAGCGCCTCGGCGCGTTCATCGAGCGGATTCGGCAGCGCGAGCAGCACCGCGATCATCAGCCAAGCCGCAAGCGAACCATAGACGAGCGGCCGCCATGATTTCCAGGAAGGCCATGGCAGGGTTCTGCCTAGATCCGACGTATAGCGTCTCGCCGCTTCCCTCGCTTCCTCCCGCTGCAATCGCACGATGGCCGGATTCGCGCCATGCGGCAGTCCGGCGGCGTCACCAGACTTCCACCCATCAAGCGCGGTCGTGATCGCGTCCTGCGGCTCGCCGCGGTCCATTATCCTTGCCGCATCCGCGACGCTCGCGCGCCGCCATACCCCCAGCAGAATGCCGAGGACCAAGCCAGCCGCGACGGCCGCCGCGAACAACCACTTCGAATAGAGGAGCGGCCACAACCGGCTCGCCAATAACACGAGCGCCCCGGCGACGCTGCCGCCAAGCAGCCCGTACAATGCCGTCCGAGTCAGTCCGAATAACGACAGTCTGACCCTGACTTTGGCCACATCTTGCAGCAATGGTTCCTTGTTCATCGTTACCCTTCCTTTCCCATAACGAGGTTTCACATTGCGCTCCGAATCTTCCGATTCGACCAGCCCGCTTATTGACCTCTATCCCCGTTTTCTGCCGCCTAGCTTCGGTCTCAAATTGCGGATGGCAAGCCAGCAGGCAATGATCGCAACGACGCCGTACACGATCATGAATTCCTGCCATAACGCCATCGGCGCGCCTTTCGTTTGACCGCCGCTCCAGCCCATCGTGAACACCTGATCGGAAATTTGCGGATCCAGAATACTATATAACGCCCCTACAGGGTTGAATGCGATAATATGTCCGACCCAGGAATGCGAGTTCGTCGCCGTCACGGTGCTTTGACCGCTATACATAGCCTGCTGCACGATATTTTGCGCGACGAAGTAGATGACGGCAGTCCCTACGAACATGAACAGCGCCACCCCGTAAGTGACGATCACCGAGATCATCGTTCGCTTAAGCAGAGTGGAGAACAGGATCCCGATCGAACCAAGCAACACCATCATGAATACGTAAAACACGAACACAAGCACCAGCTGCTTCGGCGAGACGCCGCCGTACAGAAACATCATGCTGTACACGGGTATCGTCGCGAAGACGATCAGCAGCATAAAGCTTAGCGAAGAGGCCAGCTTGCTCAAAATAATCGTAGCCGAGCTTTGCTGAGTCGTCAGAAGCAAATTAAGCGTCTGCTTTTCCCGTTCGCCGCTGATCACGCCAGCGGTTAAACCCGGCGCCATAAACGCGATCAGGCCAAGCTGAGCCATGCTGAGAAAATAAAACAATACTTTACTCTGCTCCGGATTAAAGGACGCGCCTCTTCCCGACATTCCTTGCGTCAAGTAGATGGCGCTAAGCGAGAGCAGGCTCAGGGCGAACAAATAAAAGAATAACGTCCACATCGCCCGCGGCGTTCGCATCCGAAGCCGGAATTCCTTGTCGAGCACGGGGTTAATAAGACGATTGCGCCAAGGGGTTTTGCCGCTTCTGGCGGCCGCTTGCTCATTCATCGGCGGCCCCTCCTTTCGTGATCTCCAGGAATACATCCTCGAGGTTTGTCTGAGCTTCGCTAAAGGATACGATCCGGAAGCCGGCGGACATCAGTCCGGCAAGCAGTTCCGCTTGATCGGCATCGTCTCCTCCGTAATGGACCTGTATGGCTCTATCGTCTCGTATGAGCCGGTTGACATGCGGCTGCTCCTCCAAGAACCTTTCCGCTTCGTCCATGCGGTCGATCAGCCGGATATGCAGGAAACGCTTGACGCGCAGCCTGTTCTGGATTTCCGCCACATTGCCGACGGCGACCATCTGGCCATGCTCGATGACGCCGATTTCGTCTACCATTTCCGCAAGCTCGGGAAGGATGTGCGAGGAGATAATGATCGTTTTGCCCATCGACTTAAGTTCTTTTAATATTTCGCGCATCTCGATGCGCGCCCGCGGGTCGAGTCCGGAAGCCGGTTCGTCGAGAATAAGCAAATCCGGATCGTGCACGAGGCATCTAGCGAGACAAAGCCGCTGCTTCATGCCGCGGGACAGGCTGTCGACGTATGCATCTCGTTTGTCCGTTAAGTTGACGAGCTCCAGCAGCTGCGGGATCAGCGCTTCGCGCTCCGATTTCGGTATGCCGTAGCTGGCGCCGTAGAAATGCAAATATTCGATCGCTTTGAACTGATCGTAGACGCCGAAGAAATCCGGCATGTAGCCGATCCGCTTGCGTACCTCGTGCGGATGCTTGGTAACGTCGAAGCCGTCTACTTTGGCCACTCCCGCGCTTGGCGCGAGCAGCGTGGCGAGGATCGACATGGTCGTCGACTTGCCCGCTCCGTTCGGGCCGACGAAGCCGAATACGGTTCCCCGTCCAATCGTCAAGTCAATCCCCTTAAGCGCATGAAATCCGCCGAACGACTTGGCCAGGCCGCGAATTTCGATCATCGGCGTTTGACCCGGCCCGCTCGCGTTGCCGTGAGCCGATTCCGGCGCATCCGGATATCCAAAGGTTACTTGTTCTTCGCTCATGGTTGCAATACCTCTCCTTCCAACGACAACTGCGGCATCATGATCATGCCGTCCGCCGTGCTGACCAATTTCAAACGGATCGATTGCGCCTCCGTCATATAGCTTGCCGGCTTCCCAAGATCGCCTGACAGCTCCGTCCACTCTCCCGTATCGCTTCTCCAGATCGTCCAGGTCATATTCGATCCGCCGTTGCCGAGCGGGAACCCGACGTCCAGCTTGTCGAATGCGACGCCGTACCCGTTCGGCACCATGTATTCCAGCTCCATCTCGCCGGGCCCCACTTGCATCGAGCCGTTCCCGTTGCTGGAGTAGTTCTGGATCGTATTGGACACGACGATCGGCGTCATCGCGTGCGGCGGTACGGTTACGCGGCCGTCAGACTGTTCGACCGCCGAGAGCTCCTTGATCCACATCTTCAAATTATCCGACTTGACCCGATCCCCATTTACCGCATATTGGCTTTCATGATCCATGCTAAAGCCAATGATCACTGGCTTAAGCGGAAACATCGATCCATTATAACGGTTAAAGTATATTTCGATTAATTCGCGTTGTCTGCGGTACTCGTCGCCCTGCGCATTATTGCTCGGATAAGGAAAGACGCTGCCGGCGTAATTATGATAGGAGAAGCCTCCCTGCTGCGACTGCGACGGCTGAACGATTTCTCCGCTTTCGCCGCTCTTGAGATCTCCGACCTTGACCGAAAGTCCTTGATTCAGATAATGGACGTCAGTCAGGTCGACCGGCGTATCGTTCGTTACTGTCATCCGGACGTTGCCGTTGTCCTCCTTCAAGTCGACCTTCAGCGTTCCGGTCTCGTCAAGCGAAGCCACTCTCCGGTCCATCCACAACTTGCGCGTCGACCAATACGGAACGGATTTCCAAACGGTCTTCGTTTCGTTCATGCCGCTCCACAATTGGTATTGGCCTTTGCCGTTCAAGCCGTTGTTCATGCCGTTAGCGCCTAACATCCGGATGGGCACCGCTTCGTCAAGGACGCTAGTAAGCGTACCTCCGGTTGGCGTGAAGATGGCCGTCCCGCCCGATAGAACCGCATGGCCGTCGCCCGACAGCTCGACCAACTCAACGGTATGCGCCAAGACGTTTCGTTTGTCTTCCGAGCCGATCATGAACACGGTAACGCCCATTACGATGGATAATACCGGAATGAGCCACCAAGCCCATTCTCTTCGGTCGGCTTTGGAGAGCAAGATGTACAGAATCGGAGCTATGACCAAAATATAGATCGCCAACATGCCTATTAACAGCATAAACGCCGGCTGCTTGATCGAAGGAAACAGATCGAGTATATTATTCAGTTGCCAGTATCCGTTCATGTAACCGCCGCCATACCCCGATCCGAGATTGATTTGCGACAATGGCGCAAGCGACGTGCTGAGCAGCTTCGCCCACAACATCGCGCTGCCGGACCAAGAAGCGAGCGGCTCCAACGAAGGATCGAAGGCGGCGTATACGACATCCCCGAAGCCTTGCTCAGCGGTTATGGCCAGCGGCACTCCGCCTTCGACGATGACGGGAGAGCCGCGTTTGGCCTCGCCTGTCGAGATGGCCAGTCCGCCCGGCAAGGCCAGCTCTTCGCCGCCAGCCGCGGCAAGCGCCGGCGCGCCGCTCAGCTGCTGCGTCCCCGCCGCATCGATCGGGGCAATGTCCGCGAACGCCTCCGCCGTCTGTTCGTAGCCGGCGCCCCCGGCCAACACCAGCGTCCCTCCTCGCGTGACCCAATCCTTTATGGCTGATACTCTGGTCTCGCTCCAATCGCCGGTAGCCGTATCGTTAATGACGAGCGTGTCGAAGGAATCCAGCAACTGGCTTTCTTCCGGCAAATCGTCCGGCTGAAGAGGATGAACGATAATGTCGTACCCTCTCTGATTGAGTTGAGGCATGAAGTTAAACGTATCCGGATCACGCGACACGACGCCGATCATATAGCTCATCGTATTGCGGGAATCGAGATACCCCTTTCCTTCCAGCTCGACTTCCTTTCCGTTCTGATACCCGCCTTCGTAGAAGGCGATTCGGTTTGTATCCTTATTTAAGACAACTCCCGGAACGCCAACGGTTACTTGTACGGGCGAGCCCGGCGGCAGCTCCAGCGGGACAATCGCGTCCGTCGTGCCATTTTCGCCATTCAGGTAACTGAGCACCAACTCGCCCTTGAGCGCCTTGTCCGATTCGTTCGTCAATTGGAGCCGGGCCGGGTACCAACGTCCGTCCTTGAAGCTGCCCTGATAAGCGACGTTCGCCTGAAGATCGATGGACGCTTCCTCTCCCTCCGCGTTCGCGACCCACATTGGCCAAGCCATCGCTAGCACGCAAATGGCGAGGATTGCTTTTGCCAACCATTGCTTTTGATCGTTATGTACTCTGTTCACACTTCTACCCCTCTTTCCAATCCTTGCCATGAATGTTGGAACAACTTCCTCCATTGTAACGGTTTTTAACAACGAAAAGTTGCTATTTTTCCCATAATTGATTTGTCGCATGAAAAAAACAGCGAATATATAGCGCAACTTCGGACCTGTTCCCCGATGTTTGCCGATATCCGCTGTTTCATGTTCAACTATCCAAAATTAGCTTACGAACGTATTTCGTCCAATCGAACGCCTCGCGACCGGTCCGTCGCCACTTCTACCGTTATCGTAACGCGAACGCCGAACTCCCGGCCGTCGTGCTTCAGCCACAACCGGAATTTCTCTTCCGCGAAGCCTTGTCCGCTCTCGCTTCTTCCTTCGTATTTGTAATCCACGATCGAGGCGCCTTCGTATGCTTTGGCCGTCTCTTCCATCGCCAGCCGGCCCCACTTGGCGTAGCTGGGAGCCGCCGCTTGCACGATCGCGGCCCTGCTCATTCCGAAAACCCCATTCTGCATGATGGACGCTTCATCCGGCGATGCCGCAACGGCATCTCCTTGCGCCAAACTGATGAGGAGAAGGATGGCTTTCACCACCACATTCCCTAACACAACGATTCACCCCGCATTCCGCCCGGAGCTTTCGGGCCATCGATAGTGTCCCCATCCCAGGCGCCGTTTATGCGGCGGATACTCCAATCCCTTCTTGATCTAGCGAATCAATATGGCTATGTCATATGCGATGGGATGCAAGAAACCCCGCGATCATCATTCGCGGGGTTTCTGCTTTAGAACGAACTAGTTTACTTATTCGGCGGCAATCGCCTTGCCTTTTTTCGCTTTCTTGCGATTCAGCACTTCGTAAACGATCGGCACGATGATCAGCGTCAGCAGCGTCGAGCTTGTCAAACCGCCGATAACCGTCACCGCCATCCCCTTCGAGATCAGACCGCCGGACTCGAAGCCGAGAGCCAGCGGCAGCAAAGCTCCGACCGTCGCGATCGCCGTCATCAAGATCGGACGAAGACGAGTAACGCCTGCTTCAAGCAACGCTTCGCGTACGGACAGACCTTCGTTTTCCTTGTGAATGACCCGGTCGATCAGAACGATGGCGTTCGTCACGACTATGCCGATCAGCATGAGCGCGCCGATCATCGCCGTCGCGCTGAGCGTCTCGCCCGCGATCCACAGAGCGACCAAACCGCCGATAATGGTAAACGGCAGGGAGAACAGAATCGTAAGCGGAGTCAGTCCGCCGCCGAACGTCAGCACGAGCACCAGATATACGATGGCTACTGCCGCAAGCATGGCCAGACCAAGCTGGCTGAACGTTTCGTTGATTTGCTCCGTTACGCCGCCCATCTTGATTTCCACGTTGCCCGGAAGCTCCATGGCATCAATCGTTTTCTGAACATCGGCCGAAGCCGCGCCCACGTCGGAGGCCGTTACGTCCGCGGATACTTCCGTATACACCCGGTCGTTCAGACGCGTGATCGTGTTCGGCGATTCGCCTTCCTCGATCGTTACGACATCCTTCAGCGCGACCGCTGTGCCCGTCGGCGTCATGATGGATACATTCTCGAGATCGGACAAATCGTTATACGTTTTTTCTTCCGCCTCGACGTAAATATTCACGTCTTCGCCTTCGACTTCGACGGTCGTCAGCACCGGATTGCTGCGCACCGGGCTCAGCGCCATTGCGACCTGGCCGGCCGTCAGACCGTACCCGCTCAACTTGTCGCGATCCGCGACGATCCGGTATTGCTCGTACGTTTCGGCCAAGCTGGAATCGATTTTCTCCAAATCTTCGTTTTCCTGCAGCTTCGCGACCAACTCTTCAACGACCGGCTCCAGCGCCTTCATGTCGGGGCCGAATACTTGCATCGTGATCCCGGAGCCGCCTAGACCGCCCGCGCCGAAGTCCTGCTCCTTCCACTCGCCTTGTCCGCCAAGCTCTTGCAGCAATGGAATGATTTTTTCCTTCTCCGATGCAAAATCTTTAAAGTCGGCATCATAGTTAATATTGAACAACGCTTGCTTGGAAGCGCCCGGGTTCATCGGATTGGCGCCGCCGACCGCGTATTGAAGCACTTTGACGCCTTCGCGTTTCTCGGGTACGAGAAGCGCCTCCGCTTTCAGCGCCATCTCCTCCACTTGCTCCTTCGTTTCACCCGGAGCAGGGTTATACGTTATAATAAGCGACTTCTGTTCGTCGGCAGGCAAGAAGCTGACGCCGATGACAGGGACAAGCGCGAAGCTGCCGATCAGCAGCAAGACGGCTAATCCGAACGTGACCAGCTTGTGGTTCAGCGTCCAGTTCAGTACGCCCTTATACCACAATGCCAAACGGCCTGGCTTGTCCTCGTGCGCATGTCCGG
Source organism: Paenibacillus sp. (assembly GCA_029256665.1). Lineage (GTDB taxonomy): Bacteria > Bacillota > Bacilli > Paenibacillales > Paenibacillaceae > Pristimantibacillus. Next base: position 85 of record JAQSXN010000150.1, on the reverse strand, counting down.
CTTTCAGTCCTTTGCGGAACATCATATGCGCCATCATCGGTACGACCGTAACGGCGACGATCAGGGATGCGGCAAGCGCGAACAC
>JAQSXN010000149.1 GCA_029256665.1 Paenibacillus sp. | reverse complement strand
GATCAGGTCCTCGCGGGATGTGAGCTTCTGCTCCGCGAACACGATTTTGAACAGCTTGCCTACCTTCTTAAGCTCGGACATTGGGAAAGCGATCATGACGGAGGCGACCGTCCCCAAAATAATTATCATAAAGGCGGCAGGGTTGATGAGCGACGATAAGTGAGCGCCCTTCACCACCATCCCGCCAAGCACTGCGATTAAACCTAACACAAGACCAATAATTGTAGAGTTCTTCATCATGCACCCCGTCCAGTTAGAATTCTTTGCGCGGCGCGGACCGGTCCTATCGCGTCCAAAGTCGCCGATTGCGCTTGTATACTTCTATTTATATCGTCAAAAGGGTATTCTGAGATTATAGTAATCGACAGCGAACCCTAATTTTAAGGAGATGTGTGAAGAATGGGTGTACGACACGCGCGCGAATACGCGGATATACTGAAGGAATTGACGCAAGCGGTAGGGGATATCGAGGGCAGTTACACGTTTTTCGAAATGGAGCCGGACGAATGGGAGGCGCTGCCGACGTCCGATCGGCACGAAGTGATGGAGGCGCTCGCGGACGATGTGTTCTTCGGGCTTGGCGAAGACCCCAATATCAAGGTGGGGCAAGGAGAAATCGTATACAACAGCAAACATCACATTATTGAAGTCATGCAAGGGGATAATGTCATCCACATTATCCGGTTGATCTAATTGCGCTGAAGGTCGGCGACTTGCGACATGCAGAAATCGAATCCTGTCGGAAAATCTTTACATTAGTAAAGCTCTCCAGTAGAATAGAACCAAATCATCGTGGCAATATATCTGACACACAGATGACATTGGGGAGAGTAACATGACAGGTACTCATTCGGCTGAATCGCTGCCATTAAGTCTGCAATTGGACGGAGAAACCGTAGAAGCCTATTACCAGCCCATCATCGCGCTAGATACGAGGCGAATTGCTGGGTACGAGGTGCTTGGGAGGGCTGTGGGCGGGGATCGGGAGAAGCCGCGCAGTCTGGGGCCGTTCTTTGGCAACAATTCCATATCGATGGAAGAGCATCTGCTTGTCGACCGGCTTATCCGGGAACAAGCGATCGAGAAGCACGCGCGGGAAGGGAAGCCGCCGCTTCTGTTTCTGAACTTAAAGCCGGCTTGGATCTACCGGCAAGCCGAAAGCGGAGAGTTGTACACGCTCGACTTAATATCGAAGTATAACGCCGATCCTTCGCGGATCGTCATCGAAATTACGGAAGAAAGCTTTCAAGGATCGATGGATGTCCTCCGGACGGTGATCGATCGCTACCGATCGTATGGCTGCCTGATTGCGATAGACGATGTCGGCAGCGGGTTCAGCAGCGCGGACCGCATCGCGCAGATCCAGCCGAACCTGCTTAAGATCGATATGCATATGGTCAAGCGAAGCGCGACGCATAACGGCTATTACGGCGTGCTTCGGTCCTTCTCCGAGCTTGCCGAGCAGATCGGCGCCTCTTTGCTGTTCGAAGGAGTGGAGACGAGAGAGGATTTGGAGCGGGCCATCCAATCGGGTGCGAGGTACGTGCAAGGCTTTCTCTTCGCGCCGGCGAAGGCGGACTTTCTCGAGGCGAGCAGCTTCGCCGCCGTCATCGAGGGCGAGCTGGAACGTAATTTAAGACAGCTTGCCGAGACCGAGAAGAGATGGCAGAGCGAAGCGGAAGGGCTTGCGGAGCGGCTTCAATCGATCGTGAGGGGAGACGATTCACCTGAGGCTGCGGACGACTGGCTGGAAGGGCTTCTTCCAACCTTAAGCGAGTCATGCACCAAAGTGTATATTTGCAACGAGGACGGCATTCAGCTATCGGCCAATTTCAGTCGGGGCGAGGATGGCGCATGGAAGCGGGAAGAGGAGTACAGGCATGCCAATTGGAGCTGGCGCCCTTATTTTGTGCCGAACCTGGTGCAGTTGACCGAGACCAGGCGGGCTATCGTATCCCGCTCTTATACCGATCTCGACTCGCGGGCATGGATCCGTTCCATCTCGGTGCTGGTCAGGCCCGGCATCATCCTGTTCGCCGACAGCAAGGACGAAGACGGACCGGTGAATATGGCGTAAACGCGCGTGTTTGCGGCTATGCGCGCAAGGCGATAAGGTTAAATGGACGGCTCAAAAACCATGCAATGAAACAGCTCCGGGTCGCCGCCCGAAAGCGACGGGCGCCAATAGGTGTCCGTGATGCGAAAGCCCGCTTTCTCGTAGGCGCGGATCGCCCGTTCGTTCCAGATCAGCACTTCCAGGTCGATCTCGTTGCCCGGCATCCGCTTGAGCGCCTCTTCCGCCATGGCGTGGACGATGGATGGACCTAGTCCCCTGCCGCACAGATCGGGGCGAAGGCCAAGGCCGAGCCTTGTCACGTTGCCCATAGGGAAAAACTGGACATATCCGATCAACGCTTGCCGTTCGTCGAGGACGGCTCCATATTGCTGTGCGCGCAGGACGGGATCGCCGAATTCGATTCCGTCCTTTTGCATGCTTTGCCAATCGGGCCAATTGAACCGTTCGTAAGGAGGCTCGTACTTCCAGTCGCACAACTGGACGGCAAGCTCTGATTCCAGCGGCACGATGGTCAGCGCGGACGTATTTGGTTTATAATAAGTAGGGTTCGGTTCATGCTCTGCGGAATTCATCATAACTTGATTATATCAGATGGGCGCTTATCGGCGCGTGCATAACATAAGGGGAATGGGCAACGTGAAAAAGCTGTTATGGATCGGTTGTTTATCGTATCTCGTGATCGGCATCGCCCATGTGGTGGGCGGTTCGGTATTAGAGCAATTGATTGATTATTACGGCGTTACATATAAAGATGGCGGGCAATGGATCATGAATCAGTTTCTCGGATTTATGGTGGGCGTGCTGCTTGCGCCGACCTTGACCGCCCGGATCGGCAAGCGCGGAGCAGTCCTGCTGGCTATGGGGTTGCTGACCGTAAGCGAAGCGGCATACAGCCTGCTGCTGCCATGGGGCTGGATGCTGGCGTTCGCTCCCGTCGCTGGGATCGGATTCGGGATGACGGAAGCGATCGTGGGAGCGGTGATCATCGATTTGATGAAAGGCAAGGCGTCCGCCATGAGCCGGCTGGAAACGTTCTTCGGAATCGGCGCGCTCATTATTCCGGTGACGGTGGCCTTCCTGATCCAGGAGCATGTATGGCAGCTTTCATTCCCGATTCTCTCGGCTATGGCGGGCATTACGTTCGTCTTATGGCTGACGATGTCCTTCGGCGAGCTGGACGGCCAGCTTAGCATAACGGCGGCGAAGACGGCAGCGGCGAGAGAAGGTCTTGTCGGCACAAGCGATGGGGACGGAGATGACATTATGGTTCCGGATCGAGGGAGAGGGCTGCTTGGGTACTCGGGAAAGTTGCTTCCGTTCCTGGTTCTCAGCGCGTTGTTCTTCTTGGTGTACGTGGGTATGGAGATGAGCTTCTCCAACTATCTGCCTTCGATTCTGATTACGCGTTCCGATCTTGGCGAAGCCGCCGCGGCCGCCTCGCTTAGCTTGTTCTGGGGGACGGTCGTGATCGGCCGCCTGTTCGCCGGCATCATCGCCGACCGGATTGGGTATGCCCGCTATTTGATGATTGCCGTCGTCGGAGCGCTCGTCGTATTCGGTTTGATGACGATTACCGGAGAGCTATATTGGATGATCGCGCTGATTGCGCTCAGCGGATTGTTTTTCTCCGGGGTATTCGGCATTGCGCTAGTGTACGCCAACGGCTTGCTGCCAGGCATGACGGAACGTACGACCAGCCTGCTGGTCGCCTTCGGAGGGATCGGCGGCGCGATATTCCCGCGCGTGACGGGGTGGTTGATGGATCGGTACGACGTGGAACTGACGATCGGATTTCTGGCCGCTTTAGTCGTCGTCATGCTGCTCCTGTTGGGGGCTATGCTGCTGCAGGGGCGCCGCATGATGCGGTTTGCGGCCGGCAAGCAGGGCTGAGGGGAGGGCTTCGGACCGTATCACTCTGGTGCTGGGGCGGGGTAGACTGCACAGTAAGAAAGTGAGCGTATGCTGGGGTCGCGACGCTTATGTTTAGGCTCTAACGGTTGCGGTAGAGGCTAGCTAACTGAATGGGAGCGCCTGCTTATGTTGAAGCTCTAACGGTTGCCACAGAGGCTAACTGAGCTCAAACTCCACCTTTTGAAATGTAACGGTTATGACGGAGCCTATTTCGAGGTGAACCCCCTTTTTCAGCACTTTAATTGCAAATTAGGCTCCACGGCAACCGTTACATTCTCAAAGTAACCTAAATGAGGCGTATAGCCGCTGTGGCAACCGTTACGGCGATAGAGTCTAACAGGCGATGCCAGGCGATGGATAGCTCGCGAAGACTGAGCGTTGCCAACCAACTTACAGCACATATCACACGGCACACACATCACATAGCACACAGCACGCCAAGGGTTTGATTACGCGATGAGCGGCTTTATTACTCTACAACAAGCAAACAGCCTTCCCGTTGCCGGGAAGGCTGTTCATATTTCGCTTATTTGGCTGCTTCGACTGTAAGAGCTTGATACTGCTTATCGTCCATTACGCGGCGCGCCGTTACGAAGCGCGATTTGTAATACGAGCCGTCCAGTGCTTCGGTCACGACGCCGCGGCTTGTGGAAGCGTGGGCGAAGTTGCCGTCGCCTATGTAGATGCCTACGTGCGAGATGCCGCCGTTTACTTTGCCGCTTGTGTCGAAGAAGACTAGGTCGCCCGGTTTAAGATCAGCCTTGGCGATCTTCGTGCCTTCCGTTGCTTGGTCTACCGATCTGCGCGGAAGATCAATGCCCATCTTCTTGAACACGTAACCGGTAAATCCGGAGCAGTCAAAACCTCTTGTGGTGGAGCCGCCGTACGAATACGGGGTTCCGACAACACCTTCGATGATGCCGTTCATCTCGGAGCTCGCGAAAGCGCTTCCCGCTTGGAATGCCAGCAGAAGCACAAGCCCCAGCAATACAGAGCTAATCTTCTTCTTCAACTTGTAGTTCTCCTTCCGGTGCCGACGAGGTTAGCTGTGGGGTTCGGTTGAAGGTTCCCTATGACTTCACAGGCGCTGGCAAACACCAGACGTCGAAGTCAATTCACCCAGAGTGGTTCCCCCGTTTCCCTTGCGGGAATTAGGCAATATCATCCAAAGTTATTAACTAAGCAATATATTAATAGGAAAATGTTGATTCGTGTTGAATATGAGAAGATATTAATAAAATAACGATAAAAATGGTGTTTAAAAGCGAAATAACTGGGTATGCAAGCGCTGCCGAAGCGTGTAATTTTTATTCATTTTGTGTATCATAAGAGGATAGGAAAGTGAATCGGGAGTCGCCGTTTGCGGCGGATATCTTGCGTATTCACGGTAGAATTGACGTCGCGGCACAAGGAATAGAAGAGATTCCCGCCAGGGGCGCACGAGCGGAAGGGGTAGGTCGCATATGGAGAACGCGCTGGAGAACAAGGCATCATCCTCCAATTTCATTAAGAACATTGTCGTAGAAGATTTGAAGAGCGGCCGCGTGCAAGAGATCGTCACGCGTTTCCCGCCGGAGCCGAACGGCTACCTGCATATCGGACATGCGAAGTCGATCTGCCTGAACTTCGAGCTAGCAGACGAGTTCAAGGGCAAGACGAATCTGCGTTTCGACGACACGAATCCCGTCAAGGAAGATACGGAATATGTGGATGCCATTCAAGAGGACGTGCGCTGGCTGGGCTTCGACTGGGAAGAGCTGCGCTTCGCCTCGGATTATTTCGAGGAGCTGTACAACCGCGCGGTGCTGCTCATCAAGAAGGGCAAAGCCTACGTCTGCGACCTGACGGCCGACGAGATGCGCGAGACGAGAGGCACGCTGACGGAGCCGGGCAAGGAAAGTCCGTACCGGAATCGCGGCGTGGAAGAAAACCTGGACCTGTTCGCGCGCATGCGCGCAGGCGAATTCAAGGACGGCGAACGCGTCCTTCGCGCCAAGATCGACATGGCTTCGCCGAACATTACGTTGCGCGATCCCGTTCTGTACCGGATTTCCCACTCGCATCACCACCGTACGGGCGACGCTTGGTGCATCTATCCGATGTACGACTATGCCCACCCGCTAAGCGACGCGATCGAGGGCATCTCGCATTCCATTTGCACGCTGGAGTTCGAAGACCATCGTCCGCTCTACGACTGGACCGTCGCCGAATGCGAGATGGCGAGCGTGCCGCGCCAATACGAGTTCGCGAGACTGAACATCACCAATACGGTGATGAGCAAGCGTTATTTGAAGCAACTGGTGGACGAAGGCGTCGTGGACGGCTGGGACGATCCCCGGATGCCTACGATCAGCGGAATGCGCCGCCGCGGCTACACGCCCGAAGCGATCCGCGCGTTCTGCCGCGAGATCGGCGTGGCCAGGAGCAACAGCGTCGTGGACGAGCGCAACCTGGAGCACTTCATCCGCGAGGATCTCAAGCTTAAGGCGCTTCGCACGATGGCGGTGCTGCGACCGCTCAAGGTAGTCATCACGAACTATCCGGAGGGACAAACGGAGCTGCTGGACGCCGAGAACAACTCGGAGAACGAAGAGATGGGCACGCGCCAAATTCCGTTTTCTCGCGAGATCTACATTGAACGCGACGATTTCATGGAAAATCCGCCGAGCAAGTATTTCCGCCTGTTCCCCGGCAATGAAGTGCGCCTCAAGCATGCGTATTTCATCGTGTGCCAAGAAGTCGTGAAGGACGAGAACGGCGAAGTCGTCGAGCTGCGCTGCACGTACGATCCCAAGACGAAGAGCGGCAGCGGCTTTGCCGAGCGCAAGGTCAAGGGGACGATCCACTGGGTCGAGGCGACGCAGGCGGTGCCGGCGGACTTCCGTCTATTCGAGCCGCTGATCACGGACGAGGCGAAGGATTCCGACAAGTCGTTCCTGGAGTGCATCAACCCGAATTCGATGCAAGTCGAGAGCGGCTTCGTGGAGCCGAACATGAAGGATGCGGCCGGGGGAGACAAGTTCCAGTTCTTCCGCCACGGCTACTTCAGCGTCGACGCCAAGGATTCGAAGGACGGCAAGCTGGCGTTTAACCGGATCGTGTCGCTTAAGAGCTCGTTCGATCCGTCCAAAGCCTAGAAGGCAATGGGGAACGGCGTCGCCGTCTATTGGCGGCGCGGCGAGTTTCATCCCGTGAAATAGAGGTCAAGTATGAGAAACGCTTATACTTTCCTGTATTTTGCCCAGAGCCGGTCAAGCCTTGATGCTTGGCTGGCTTTTGTTGGAGTAGGGTGCGATAGTTGGCGACGATAGGCTGACGGACATCAGAATATAGAGCGCGAAATAACGGCTCTGGTGTCCGTTGCTTAAGAGTACAGACGCGGGGGATTGTGCATGAACGGCGCGAGTGGCATCAAGGTTTCGAATGGCCAGGATCCTGTCTGCCATGGACTGATTCTGGCCGGCGGGCAAAGCACGCGCATGGGGCAGGACAAGGCGCTCCTGCAGATCGAAGGCCGACCGCTGCTCGCTTGGCTGATGGATGCGATGCGAGCCGCCGTCCAAGGCGACATTATCGTCGCCGTTAATTCACCGGAGCGGGAGGCGCTCTACCGCGATCGTCTCGGGCCGCTGCCAGCAGGCGTCAGGTTTGTTTACGACCGCATGCCCGAAGCGGGTCCGCTTGCCGGCATCGCCGCCGGCCTCGCGGCGATGCCGGACGGATACGCGTATACGGCGGCATGCGACGCCCCGGAGGTGTCGCCGCGCTGGCTGGCAAGGCTGCTTGCGGAGGCATCCGCAGAACCCGGCGCGCTTGCCGTCGCCGCGAGGGGAGAGCCGCTGCATGCGCTCTACCACGCCAGAGTCGCCCGGCTGGCGGAGGATGCGTTAGCCGAGGGCGACTACCGGCTAATGTCGCTGCTTAGGCGCGCGGCCGCAAGGCAGCTGGATCTGGCCGAGCGGGAGAAGGCGGCTTACGGGCTGCATAATTTGAATACACCGGAGCAATTCCGGATTTATTTGGCAGGCAGGAATCATACAATAGAAGATCGTACAGGCCAAGACGATGGGAATTCGAAGTCGGATAACTAAACGAATGGGTCATGAGCTAGGGT
>JAQSXN010000148.1 GCA_029256665.1 Paenibacillus sp. | reverse complement strand
TGTTGATCGTACGGGGCGGGCTGGAAGGCGAGCAGTATGCGCTCACGGCCCTTTCGCTGGCAACCAGCTTTGTCGTGCTGTATTCCTTGGTGCGGATCTTTATGGCGGCGTTCTGGGGAGACGAGAAGGGGAGCGGCGAGGCGGCAGCGGTCGCCGAAACGAGGAAGCCGGCGCTCATGCTTCCTGCGGCTTGCTTGTTTGTTATCGTCATCGCCATGGGTCTCGGCTCGGAGTGGGTGTACGAATTCGCCGGCGAAGCGGGACGGACGCTGCTTGACCCGTCCATCTACGTGCAAGCGGTGCTGAAGGAGTAGATCGGGATGAGGATACTGATAAAATCATGGGCAGCCGTCAAGCTGTTCGTTTTGTTCAATAAGGAGCTGCTATTATCCAGCATTTCGGTGCTGCGGGAGGTGCTGCGTCCCAAATTAGGCGTTCGGCCGGGCATCTTTAAATTCGAGACGGAGCTGAAGTCGGACTTCGAGGTGACCCTGCTGTCCTGTCTCATCTGCCTGACGCCGGGGACGCTTACGCTTGACGTAGCGCGCGACGGAAGGACGCTGTACGTCCACGCGATGGATATTGACGATGTCGACGAGCTCTCCGCGCATATTAAACGAACGTTCGAGCGTGCGATCATGGAGGTGACGAGATGATGGAGACGATGTTGTGGATCGCGCTAGGACTGCTGGCGCTCGCGGTGCTGGGATGCCTGTACAGGCTGCTGCTCGGCCCGTCCATCGCCGACCGGATCGCGGCGCTCGACACGATCGGCGTGCTGTTGCTGTCGATGATCGCCGTTATCGGAATGGTGACGGGGACGCAGGTTTATTTTGACATTATATTGGTGATCGGCATCTTGACCTTTATCGGGACGACGGCGATGGCCAGATATATCGAGAGGGGGATTGTCCTTGAATCCGGAGACGATCGATAGGATCGGGGAAATCGTGATCGGCGTCCTGGCCGTGTTAGGGGCGTTAATAGCGGTCATCAGCGTGCTGGGGCTCATCCGCCTGCCCGACGTATACCTGCGCTCCCACGCCGCTACCAAAAGCGCCACGCTCGGCGTGCTGCTCATTCTGCTAAGCGCGTTTGGCTACTCCTGGCTGTTCCAGGACCACTTCAGCATCAAACTGCTGCTTGGCATCGCGTTCGTCTTCCTTACTTCTCCGGTGGCGGGGCATCTCAACGCGCGGGCCGCGTACCGATCCGGCGTATCGTTGTGGAGGGGAAGCGTCCGGGACGATCTGAAGGAAGAGATCAAACGGGAGCGGCAAGAGGAGATCGAGGAAATGAAGGGTTGAAATAGCGGGAGGACGGGGAAAGAGGGGGCGCGGCGATAAGCCGGCCCCCTCTTTAACGGACACTAGTGCCTCTATTTGGCCGAATGGTGGCCATTCGCGATTGTAATGGACACCAGAAGCCTTATTTGCTTGTTTTCGTGTGTTCATTGCCAGTTTTTGCGCGAATAGTGGCGCTGGTGTCCGTTACGTTTTTGAAAGATGCCTATTCGTCCCAAATAAGGGCTTTCGCGTCCGTTAGATTGTAGCGGCAACGCGCCTTGCCGCCGCCTGTAGAGGCGATTTACAGCTGTAAGTACGATCCTCGTAGTATTGCGATAGAAGTTTTCTCAAAATTTGGCCGCTTGCTGCTCAGCCCAGTTTCCGATGTAGGGCACCTTGAACATTTTGCCTTGCAGGGCAAGCAGCATAAGGGCGATCCAGAGGAGAAAGCTGAGCGGCGCGATAATGAACGAAACCAGCACACCGATCAGGGGGATAAAGCCGAGAACGATGTTAATGACCATGATTGCGGCGAATACGGCCACGGATTGCATGGCATGGAACTTCACGAAACGGCTTTGCTTCTCGAGAACGAGGAAGATAATGCCTGTAATGAAAATAAGCGAGTAACAAAGCAGGCCAGCTACTTTAGGATCCAGGCCGGTGGACGATGGATCCGGATTAACTTGTACCGGTTGCATATTGACGGTCACGCTCCCTTGTGGACATAGTGTTGCAAGAATTGTATTCGCTGCGAGGGAATGATAGACCTTTTTTTCACTATCCCAATTCCATACTTTCGTGCGAATATACTCAATTCTGGCGATATTTGCTTCAAACAGCGTGTACATCAGAATTTGCCAGAAGATTTGCCAGAAGTCGACACGGTTCATCGTGAAGAGGTATAATACGGGTTGTATTATATTTTAATATCGGTGGTGAGTGTCATACTTTATGTAGGTGCATTTCTGCTGTCTTTTCTTGTCGTTTATGTTCTTATCCCTCCATTTAGCAAGCTGGCCTTCAAGCTCGATTTTGTGGACAAGCCCCGCAAGAACGTAGAGCGCAAGCTGCATCGGGAACCCATTCCGCTAACGGCGAGCTATGCGATATTTATAGGATTTTTTGCCGCTTATTTGGCTGTGTCAAGAGAGATTTCGTGGGAGACGGGCGCGCTGTTCGCAGGAGGTATTCTGCTGCTTGCAATCGGCACTTTAGATGATTGGTATAAGACTAAAGGCAAGGATTTTCCGGCGCTGCCCAAGCTAATCGTGCAATTGTCGGCAGCTGTGCTTGTCTATGCTTCCGGCATCGTGTTCACGGGCTTCTATAATCCGATCTCCGGAGATTACATCATATTGCCCGTCATCTTGCAGTTTTTGCTCACCATTCTCTGGATTTTCGGCGTGACAACGGTCATCAATTTCTCGGACGGGCTGGACGGGCTCGCAGGAGGGCTTTCGGCGATTTCGGCAGGTACACTGTTTATTGTAGCCTTGGCGATGGGACAGTCCAATTCAGCTATCATGGCGATCATTCTAGTCGGCGTTACTCTAGCCTATCTGAAATTCAACAAGCCTCCTGCAAAGGTGTTCATGGGAGATGCCGGCGCGACGTTCCTCGGCTTCCTTCTAGCTGTTATCGCGCTCGACGGAGCGTTCAAGCAGGCAACGGTTCTATCATTATTTATCCCGATACTGGCGCTTGGCGTGCCGATCTTCGATAACCTGTTCGTTGTGGCCAAGCGTGTCAAGCTAGGCAAACCGATGTACCAGGCGGATGCCAGCCAAGCCCATTACCGTCTGCTGCGGGCGGGACTTAATCACAAACAGGCGCTTATGGTACTTATGCTTCTGAGCACTTGTCTAGGTTTGTCGTCCATCATTTTGCTTCTGGTGCAAGTATAGAATGACCGCATCATCCACAGAGAAGCTCCCTCACGGACGCCATTGTCCGTTGACGGAGTTTATATAATGAAATTTCGCAACGTTACGAGCCCCGCCGCCAAAGGACGGCGAAACCGTTTCGCCTTGCCATAGCGTACAAAGTATAAAATCGGTAGATATAGGCTTACTAGCGGGGGAATTCGCGTATCCTGCAAACGATTGAAGCCAGGGTGAAATGTAAAACATACAGTTATTTCAAACCAATACCACAAACATTCTCTATTTAAATGTATATTGCGTATATTGTACTTTTATTTTTCCGGATTCTGTCCCTTACGGTTATTGTGGCTGAATTAGCTGTATTGGACAATTCGAACTTTTCTGCCTCTCGCGACAGGGATCAGGCATCGCCGAGCGACAAATTTCCACATATGGAAATAAAAATTGTCACAGCTTTGTAACCCCTGACTGTCTCGCTTCGTCTACAATAGGGTAGGAACGGGAATCGCCCGAATAAAGAGATAGACGGAATGAACAGTTGGAGAGTGGAGAATATGAAAAAAGCGAAACGAATATACGCGGTTGCCATTATCGCGATCGTCCTTCTGGCGGCGGCCTACCTCAATCGGGAAACCCTAGCCATGGCGGGCTTTGACTGGTTCGTGCAAGGCTCGCTCGAGAAAAAGCTCGAAACGACGTACAAACCGGCGGATAACCGCCAGCAGCCTAAGCCTGTTAATGTCGACAGAACGAAAAAGGATCCGTTCTCGCTGCTGTTGCTCGGCGTAGACCAGCGCGATGACGAGGTCGGCCGATCGGATACGATGATCTACACGGTCGTCCGTCCCTCCGACGGCAAAATGCTGCTTGTGTCGATTCCCCGCGATATGTACGTGGAGATCGTCGGCAAGGATTACGAGGACAAAATCAATCATTCTTACGCGTTCGGCGGAGCCGGCATGACGATGGATACGGTGGAGAAGTTTCTGGATGCTCCCGTGAACCATTACGCTTCCATTAACTTCGAGGGCTTCCGCGACGTGATCGACGCGATGGGAGGCATCGCGCTTCCGATCGAAGAGGATATCGTCAACAAAGGCTACGGACATGACAAGTTCGTCATCGAGGGCGGGCAGGATCTCTATGACGGCAAGGATGCGCTCAACTTCGTGCGCTACCGCGAGGATGCCGGCGGCGATATGAACCGGACGGAGCGACATCAGCAGTTCCTTCATGCTATTATAGAGAAGGCCACGAGCATGAAGCAGTGGAGCAAGATTCCTTCTTTCATTGATATTATGGGCGACAACTTCAGCACCGACATGCTGCCGGGACAACTGATCGATATGTCGCAGTCCATGCTGACCAAGGGCGACCTGACGATGTATAGCCATACGATGCTGGGTCAAGGCGGACGGTTGAAGTCTGGCGGCGCTTATTACTACTTCCCGGACGAAGAAGATCAGCAGCAAGTACAGACGATGATTCAGAGCTGGCTGGATGCAGATACGACGGCCGCGAACCTGATTCTCCCTCCTAAGTATGCGACCGAGCCGGAGAAGGAGGTTGGTTCGCTCTCTAGCGCTTCTGGTCAATAGAACGGAGTGAAACGAAACATGAATATCGCGTTTTTCCTGCTGCCGAAGCAAGAGGTCGTTTGCTTGACCCATGACACGACGCTTAGGCAGGCGCTCGAACGGATGGAATTCCACCGTTATTCGTCCGTCCCGATTCTGCATGGCGACGGAACCTACTACGGAACGATTACCGAAGGCGATCTGCTATGGTTCATGAAGAGCAGGCCGGACCTGACGTTCGAGTCGACGAATAAAGTGAGGCTGAGCGAGGTGCCGCTGCGGGTGACGAACCAGGCCGTCAATATCGACGCCAACATGGACGACATGATCTCGCTGGCGAAGGTGCAGAACTTTGTGCCCGTAGTGGACGACCGCAATCATTTTATCGGCATTGTGCGAAGAAGCGAAATTATCGATTACTGTCAGAAAGGACTGTCCCAGCGGAGCTAGTCTCCGCGAAGGCGGTTCTTTTTTTTGCGCGCGACAGCCGTTTCACCTTGGCAAGGACAGGATGCATGCGCAAATGAGCTTTTATGATATAATGAGTGGTGAATGCCTGATCTAGGGCGTGCAATCGAAGTCGTAAGAGGTGAACGGATTGAAAACTGGGCTCAAACCCTTGTTATGGAGCGGCGCGGCGCTTGTGCTGCTGTTGCTGCTTGCTGTACCCGTATTGAATTTGCCCGCTCTATTGTTCATGATGGTTCCGTACGTCGTCCTCTATTCGACGCTGTCCAGAGGGGCCTTCGCCCTGCACGTGATCCCGGTTTGGGTGATCGCTTCGGTGGTCGTAAGTCCGTCCTTGCTTATTATCGGACTATTCTTCCTGGTGCCCGCCATCGTGATGGGTCACCTGTATCGCAAGGAAACGCCCGCCGCCAAGGTGATACGGGTCGTAGGAGTCGTCATTCTGGCCCAGCTCATGCTGGAGCTGCTTGTATTCGAGCTTGTGCTCGACCTGTCGCTGCTGGATGCGATGAGCACGACGATCCGGGAGACGTTCGACAGCGTCATGGCGCAGAACACGCTGGCGACGGAGTGGACGTCCGAGCATACGGAAAATTTCATCTCCATTATCATTAATATGATACCGCTGACGTTTATCGTGCTTGCTTACGTGTACACGGTCGTATCGCATTACATCTCCAGAAGACTGGTCATCCGCAGCGGACTGAATGTCCCCGCTTTTGCGAAGGCGCGGGACTGGAAGCTCCCGCGCGTGCTGGTCATCTATTACTTAATCGCCTATGTGCTGGATCTGTTCATGCTAAGCACAAGCGAAGCGTTCCTGGCCGTCGCGCTTATGAACCTCGTGCCGCTGCTCAGCTACGTGTTCGCGATCCAGGCGATCGGATTTTTCTTCTATATTGCGCATCATCGCGACTGGAATAGGGCGGTTCCCGTTCTCATAGCCATCCCTGTGCTGCTGATTCCTCCGCTTAGTTTGATCGGCGTTCTGGATACCGCATTCCCGATCCGGAAAGCGTTCATTAAATCAAAATAGCACAGGAGCGATACGTTTTATGCCCAAGTTTCTAATCACGAGATGGCATGGCATGCATCACATTGCCGCGCTGGCCGTACTCGCCCTGCTGTCCGCCGTGCTGGCCTATTTTCATTGGGCCGCCGGACTTGCCGGATTAATATTGACCGTCGGAGTCGGCATCTATAGCTACTTCGCGGAGCGGGCGTTCCGCAAGGATCTGAAGACTTATCTGGGAACGTTGTCCTACCGGGTAAAGAAAGGCGGCAACGACGTTATCAGCGAATTGCCGTTCGGCATTATTTTATATCAGGAAGACCGCACGGTAGAGTGGCACAACCCATACATCTCCAAGATCTTCGAGAAGGATAATGTTATCGGCATGCCGCTGACGGAGCTGTTTCCGACGCTGCAGCATGCCAAGGACCGCGAAGGTTTGATCGAAGCCGCGGTGGGCTCGCAGATGTACCAGCTCATCTTCCGTCCCAAGGACAAGATCCTGTACGTCAAGAACATTACGGAGCTCTGGCAGCTAGGCCGCAAGTATGATGACGAGAAGCTGGCGCTCGGCGTCGTGATGATCGACAACCTGGAGGAAGTGACGCAAGGTCTCGACGACCATCAGCGCAGCACCATGCTGTCGAAGGTGACGACGGAAATTACGGAGTGGGCCCAGGCGTACAAAATTTACCTCAAACGGCTGACGTCCGATCGTTTCTTGCTCATTACCGACCAGAAGACGCTTCGCCAGCTGGAGCATTCCCGGTTCGTCATTCTCGACGAAGTGCGGGAGATGACCGGCGAGCAGAAGATACCCGTTACGCTGAGCATCGGCTTCGCCGCGGGCGCCGAACAAATTACGGAGCTCGGCGGTTGGGCGCATACGAGCCTCGATATCGCGCTTGGCAGGGGCGGCGACCAGGCGGCCGTCAAGGTTGCGGGACGCCAGTCGTTCTACGGCGGCAAGAGCAACGCCGTAGAGAAACGCACGCGCGTGCGTGCGCGGGTCGTGGCGCATGCGCTGCGCGATCTAATGAAGGAAAGCCACAATATTATTATCATGGGGCACAAGTTCCCGGATATGGATGCGATCGGGGCCGCGGTAGGGGTGCTGAAGGCCGCTCAGCTGTTCGGCAAAGAAGCGTACATCGTCCTCGAAGGGGTTAATCCCTCCATCGAGAAGCTGATGGAGCTGCTGCGAGAGGAAGAGAAGCTGTCCAAGCGGTTCATCTCGCCCGAGCAAGCGCTGACGCTGATGACGCCGCAATCGCTGGCCGTCGTCGTCGATACACATAAGGCTTCCTTGGTGAAGGAACCCAAGCTGCTGTCCCTCACCGATCGTATCGTCGTTATCGACCATCATCGCCGGGGCGAAGAGTTCATCAATCACGCGATTCTTGTCTACATGGAGCCGTATGCGTCATCGACGTGCGAGCTCGTCACCGAGCTGCTGCAATATATTCATGATCGCGTCGGCCTCGACGTACGGGAAGCGACGGCATTGCTGGCCGGCATCACGGTCGACACCAAAAGCTTCTCGATGCGGACGGGCGCCCGAACGTTCGAGGCCGCTTCGTTCCTGCGGCGGGGCGGAGCGGATCCCATGGTGATTCAACGCATGCTCCAGGAGGATCTGGAGGGTTATGTCAGCAAAGCGGAAATCATCAAACACGCGGAAGTGCTCTACGACCATATCGCCATCGCGGTAGTGGAGCAAGGCGTGCGCAATTCGCAGCTGCTTATCGCGAAATCCGCGGATACGCTGCTTAATATGACCGACATTCTGGCCTCGTTCGTCATCGGCGAGCGGCCGGACGGGCTAATCGGCATTAGCGCCCGCTCGCTTGGGGGCATCAATGTGCAAGTCGTCATGGAGCGCATGGG
>JAQSXN010000147.1 GCA_029256665.1 Paenibacillus sp. | reverse complement strand
AAGAAAGAAATGATCGACGAGACGAGCGCATTGATGAGCAAGCTGGGAGTGGATATAGACCCCATGGAATACGCCGGCAACCTGGATACAGGAAAAAAACAGCTGCTGGAAATCGCAAAGGTGCTCCATGGGGATGCGAAGCTTGTTATATTGGATGAACCAACCACCGCGCTGAACAATGAAGAGATAGAGCGACTGTTCGCCATCATCCGCAGACTGAAGGATACAGGCAAGAGCTTCATCTTCATCTCTCACAAGATGCCCGAGATCTTTCAGATTTCAGACCGCTTCACCGTACTTCGCAACGGGAAGTTTGTTGTATCGGATGCATTAATGCACACCACGCCGGAAGAAATCGCGAGGCATATGGTCGGGGAACGGTATTCATCCGACGTCTTATATGAAAGGCGCGAGGCGGGCGACACGATTATAGAACTCAAGCAGCTCAGCGGCAAGCGATTTCACAACATAAACATGACCGTAAGGCAGGGCGAAATTATTGCATTGACCGGCCTGGAGGGATCGGGATGCTCAGAGCTTCTGCAGACCATCTTCGGCGTATTGCAGCCTGTCGGCGGCAAACTTCTCTTCTACGGACGAAGCCCCAAGCCTCATCGCATACGAAGCGTAATGAAGTGCGGAGTGGCGATGGTGCCGGCGAACCGCAAGGAAAACTCCGTCATTCCGGACCTCAACCTGCTCGAGAATACGTATCTTGCCGAGCACGCGATCCATTCCAGACAACCGTTAATAGGGAAGAGACGAGAGCTTCAGCGCTACGAGGAGTTAAGAAGAATGCTTGCGATAAAAGCGGAGAGTTACCGAGACAAGATCACGAGCTTGTCAGGCGGCAATCAGCAGAAGATCATCCTGGCGCGGTCATTGCGCACCAACGCCGACATTATTCTCTTCGACAATCCTACGCAAGGGATTGACGTCGGGGCGAAGCGAGAGATCTATAAGCTTATTCTTGAACTGGCCAAACAAGGGAAAACCATCGTTGTCAATACACTGGAAATTCCGGAAATACAGAAGATTGCGGATCGTTGCGCGGTATTCTATCGCGGTACCATCGCGGCGATTCTGATGCGGGAAGAGATCAACGAAGAATGTGTCATGCTTCATGCGACGAATGCCATCGGGCTGGAGGAGAGGAGTGCGCCGGAGGATGAGTGTCAACCTTAAGCATCTGTGGTCCAACTATAACTACGTCATTATTTTTCTAGGCATATTTGTTGCTTTCCTATACGCGAACGGCAGCGACACGTCTTGGACCAGCTTGACGAACATCTTGCTTCACAGCGCCATTCTTGGGACAATTGCGCTTGGCATGGGATTCATCATTCTTACCGGCGATATCGATCTGTCCGTCGGCTCCTCCTTCGTACTTGTCGGCGGACTGACCATTATCGTTCACAATCAGGTGAACAATATTTTTGTATCGCTGGTCGTTGCCATTCTGCTCGGAATGATGTGCGGTTTCATTAACGGCTTGCTTGTCGGTCGCTTGCTGATGCCTTCGTTCATTGTCACATTGGCTACGATGCTGATCTTCAGGTCGATCTCGCAGTATATGATGAACGAGCGGGGAGAGACGCGATATAGCGTGGACGGATCATTATCCAGCTATCCGGCGCTGTTCAAGATCGGCAATGGCGAAATACTGACGCTGCCGGTCATAGGCATTGTGTTTATCTGTGTCGCGGCAATTCTAACGTATATGGCATCCAGTACCAAATTCGGCAAGCGCGTCTATGCGCTTGGAAGCAATCCGCGCGCGGCGAGGTTAGCCGGTATCGATATTCATTGGACAAGGGTCAAGGTTTTCCTGCTCAGCGGCGCACTGGTGGGTCTCGCGGTATTCTTGAAGATTGCGAAGGATACTTCTTTCGACCCGGCAACGTCAGGCAAGAACTTCGAGCTCTATGCGATCGCTGCCGTTGTCATCGGCGGAATCAGCATGTCCGGCGGGAGAGGGAAAGTGGCGAGTATCGTATTCGGCGCCATGTCGTTCACGATGATAGATAAAATCATAACGGCGGTCGGGATGAATGCTCTGCTGAACGATACGGTGAAAGGGTTGATTCTCCTTGCGGCTGTCGGGCTGCAGATGGTGAAGCGGCCTTCAAGGCTGGAGTAAGAGAGTTTGGAATAGTTATTCAGTCGGGGAGGAATGAACATGGCTTATAAAGTGCTGCGGGAAGATCAGGTCGAGCAGTTCATGGAGAAAGGATGGGTCAAGTTGGAGGGCGCGTATGCGCGCGAAGAGGCGCTTGCCGCCCAGAGCTTTCTCTGGGGTGAAATTGAGAAACGAAGCAGCGTACGTCGGGCTGACCAAGCAACATGGCTGATGCCGATGGTCCGAATCAATGAAGCGTTCCTGACGCCCGCGTTCGCCAAATGTAATACCAAACGTCTTGGGGACGCGATTGAGGACTTAATCGGCCATGGACGTTGGGCGAACCGTTCCGTGTACGGCGAGACGGAGCAATTAAGCGGATTTGGCTGGTGGCCCGTCAACTTCTTTCTCGATGCGGACCGGCCATGGTCCGTCCCCATAAACGGGTGGCATTGGGACGGCATCCATTTCAAGCATTTTATTGATAGCCCGGAGCAGGGGCTGTTGTGTCTGTGTCTGTTCTCCGATATCGCGCATCAGGGTGGGGGCACCTTTATTGTTGAAGGGTCACATAAAGTGGTCGCCCGCTTCCTTGCCCGTTACCCGGAGGGGCTGGAGCTTAACGAGGCGATTCGAATGCTGAATCGCGAGCACCCTTATTTGGCAGATTTGACAGACTCCAACCAAAAGGAGAATCAGACAAGCGCAGCCATCTATGCGGATGGGCAAGCGGAAACGGACGCGTCGAATGAATCGGTTGAAACGGAAGCTTACGAACGTATTGAAAGGTTCATGAACCGCGAATATACGGACGCGAACGGCTTCAAGCTCCGAGTGTTGGAGACGACGGGGAGCGCGGGCGATGTGATACTTTGTCATCCTTTCTTGTATCATTCGTCCTCCCAGAATCTGATTGGCGTGCCCCGGTTCATGTGCAATCGGACTACACCGCTTAACGAACGTCTGAAGTTGAGTAGAGAGCGGCCTTCGGAGTACTCCCCGCTCGAGATCAGTATACGGAACGCGCTTGGGTAGGGGGAGAACAGAAAACGGATAGGCCGGGGACTTCTCCATGTGGGAGCGAACCCGGCTTTTTTTGCTGCAAGGGGCCAAGTACCCCTGCCCGGCGCTTTAAGCGTCTGGAATATGATTCTGTTGATGACGTTCTTTCGCAATGTGCCGAAGGACTTGGAAAAGGCGGCGCTTATTGACGGAGCCAACCACGCGCAGGCGTTATGGAGCATCTATCTGCCCATTTCGCTTCCGGCTATCGCGACCTTAGGAGGGGAATGGACCAAAGTAGATTGGCTGCAAAATATAAGGGAAAAAGGCTCGCAAGACATGCGACGGCATGCTTGCGAGCCTTTGTTTATCACAATAGATTTCTCACGACAATACCGTTACCATCAACACGTCGCTTGCCGTCAAACCGGAGGCGTTCGAAAGCTCGGCGCGGTATTCATAGATGCCGGGGCTTCTGCCGTGCACGGAACTATGGGCCGACTGGGCGTTCGGGGTTGCCGCCGCTAACGGCTGCTCATCCATTAGCAGCCCGTTCTCGTAGAGTCGGTACTCCCCGGCGTTGGTGCCCCACCACATGTTCATGGTAACCGTATAGGTTCCGTCCATATCCCAATTGTCGTGGGAGAGTATCGGCGTGCCCGGATTCGCGTCGGTTACGGTTACGGTCATGGGGGCGCAATCGCTGGCGCCGCGATTATTCGTCAGTTGGCAGGTATACACATAACTGCCGTTTGCGCGGCCCGATACTTCGACGGCGACCTCCTGGGCGTTCGGAGTGGCGCCGATGACCGGCTGCGAATGAAGGAGCGCGTCGTTCTCGAACAGCTTATACTCGGTTCCATTCTCGCCCCAGTACATATTCATCGTAACCGTATAGTCCCCGTCGTGCAGTCCGGTATCGTGCCCGTTATCATGCGACAGTTCCGGCGTGCCCGGCGCGCTGGCCGCAAGCGTTTGCAATGCTTGCAGCTGGACCGGCTTGAACAGAGAGGATTGCTTGCTCGAGCCGATGCCGCTGCCCCATTCGACATAACCTTTGCGGCTGCCGCCGTCGTTTTCGTTGATGAGCAGCGACAAGCTGAGCATGCCGTCGCTTGGCAGAATGGGCGACAATTCGCTCCATGGGAGAGCCAGCCGGTAGAGGGTGAGCTTCGCCGTCTCGTCTCTCGTCACCTCCAAGTCGGGATCGGACACCGGGCCGGTCACGGCGTCTTGCGGAGCCATCCAGCGGTAAAGCTCCGAACCTTGCGATGTCAATGCCATGCCATACTCATGCCATTGCAGGCGCTCGCCCGGCATGCCGGCGGATATGGCAAGCTGAACGCTGTCGCCTTCCCAGATCGTTTCGCCTTGATTCGGCTGCGAGAACACATCGTCTTGAACGCGCGCATACACGTACAGATGATCCTCGTCATAGGCGGTCCATACGGTGCCGCTGAAATCATCGGTTCCGTTATGGGAACCGATCCTCGAATGAAAATCGTTCAGAAGATCGATGCCGGGCAAATCCTGCAAATCGGCGAAGTCCTGCACCGTCCGGTACGGGAGTTCATATCGGCTGGCAGGCGGGACAAGCTTGACATTTCCTTCGCTTGTCATCCTGATTCCGTCTCCCATATGCAGATCGAAGCGGTAGGGAAGAAGTACGCCCTCGGGCAATCCGGTCAGCGGGAAGTCAACGGTTTGAAAGGAATGGCCGGGAAGCGTCAACTCATACAATTCCGTGCCGGAAGCGTCGCCGATGCTCCAGTCGATCTTCGTCAGCTGCCGATCGTCCGGCCTGTCGTTCTCTACCGTCACCGCGAGCACATCTACGCCGTCCCTCAGCACATGCTTCGATGCGACTTGTTCCGCCTGCTTGATCTCGACGGCAACGGACAGCCCGGCGACCGGAGTTCCTTCCTCCGTAGAGATCACGGCTGTGGCGCGGCGATTGCCGACCTGGTCGATTCCCGGCAACTGAACCGAGTAGTCGCCCGGGGCTTCGATGACGATCTCCTCGGATGCTCCTTGGAAGCTTACCAGCGCCGTAAGCTCATTCTGTCCGCCCATATCGTCTATGCTCAGCGTAAGATTGACGGGATCGCCCGTATAGGCGGGATCGCCTTGAAGCGAATAAGGACCGCCATGCGCCAATTCCTTAAAGTCTCCCCGGATGAACAACGGTTCTCCCGTCAACGTGAGAACTGCCTGCCCATTCTGAGGCGCGTAGGTGACCGTCCTGCCCATCATATCGGTAACCGCAAGAGGATTCTTTGTCTTAAGGACGACATTCCGTTGAGTCAGCGACCAGAGAACATGAGTGGAGTCGGCGCCGCTCCCGAACGTGTAACGGTGAACGCCGTCTTCCACCGAGTTGCTTGCGAAGTCCGCTCCCGTCAGCTGCCGAGTCAGCGTGGCCAGCGCAACGTAAGCGGGTTTGGGCGTATAGGCTCCGAGCGCATCCCCGGTGTTATGAATAATCCCGAAATTATGCTCGTTGTACAGCTTATCCGTGCCGCTGTTCATTAGATTGTACCAATAGACCTTCTCGACGCCCGCGGCGATGCTCAGCACATAAGCGCGGATCAGATAGGAGGCTTGCGTCAGCTCATCCACGCCTTGCGGATTGAGGTGGGTCGGCCAGCCGATCTCCGAAAACCAGAGGGGAATCGTCTCGCCGTTATTGTATTGTTTGACGAGCCCGTTAAGCGCGGCGATCTCGCCAGTCAGTCCTTCAGGCGTCTGCGGATAGCGGTACGGGTGAACGGAGAGGGTATCCATATAGTTCAATCCGCCTAGCTCGAATAATTCCTTCAGCCAAATCAGCGGCATGCCCGCCGTTGCTCCGCCAACGACATTAAGATCTGGCCGCGCCGTCTTGGCCGCCTCATACCCTTGCCGCAATAAGCTGAAATAAACATCCGCCCGCGAAGCCGCGGGACCTTTGCCGCCGAAGTAAGGCAGATTAAATTCGTTCCACATTTCTACCGCCTCCAGCTGGCTGCCGAACTTCGCCAGCATCGCCTCCACGTAGTCGGCGTAGGCGGCATGGGCCTCGGGCGTATAAGGCGTCTGCCCCTGGTCGTAGTGCCGGTTGCTGAGACCGAGCACCAGGAACGGATCGATGCCGAATTCCGCGAACGTCTGCATGGGCAAGGTCACCTTCGGAATAAACGTATATTGCCCCTTGTTGATTTCGACTTCCGACCAATAGAAGGACTCGCGCACATGCTTGGTTCCCGCGTGACGGAGAAGCGGGATCATCTCTTTATTCCAGTTGATTCCGTAATGCGTCTGAATGCCGAAAGGGGATTCTTCTACTGCGGTCAGGTCGAACGCGGATACGGCGGCAAACGTTGTCTCCGTCGTTTGCAATAATTGCCCCGCCTGATAAGCGTCGATCTTCAGGCGGTAATAACCGGTTTCGGGCGCCGGCACATTCAGCCGCAGCTTGCCGCCCGAGACGGGGGCATTGCCGGAGGCAACCGGCTCTCCCCAGGCATTGCGAGTGCTCCACGCGATGGAATCTCCAGTCGTCAGGATGTCAAAGCTCCCCGACTGGCTTCCCGCGAATACGTTGCCAACTTGAACCTGGGAGATCGCCAGATCGGGAGCTTGCACTTTGGCTCTAATGTCGTCGATCCAGATCGCGCCTGCCGTCTTGCCGGGTTTCATGGCGGTGCCGGTCAGCTTGAAGCTGATTTTCTTGAGCGGTCCATGCCACTGGCCGTCATTCAAGCCGCCCCATTTCGTATAGCCGACGCCCGAAGTGAAGGAGGTTACGTTCACTTGCTGCCACTCGGACGTAGGCTGCAGCACGATTGTCTGCTGGTGGTTTTGGTTGGAATTGTCGAGCAGGATGAGATCGAATTTGGCCATGTCCGCCGTCTTGACCCAGAAGGAAAGTTCTAGCGCGTCGACGGGCAGAATGCGTTTGAACAAGTATTTCTCCAGAGAGACATAACTGAGGCGGTAGGGCGAGCCGCTTCCGAAATTGAGCTGCAGCTTGCCGGATGAGCCGCCGGAGTGGGCTGCCTGGGCATCGCGGCTGAATTCGCCGTTGCCTAGCGAACCGCCGCCGCCGATCAGAAAGTCCCAAGTTTCATCGACGCTTTCGAAATCCCCCAAGGTAAGCTCGGGCGTGCTTTCTTCGGCATACGCCTTGGAGACGGGCAGCCCGGATTCGACGGGGGCAACGGCAAAAGGGATAACAAGAGCACAAGCCAATACACATGTCAGCGCTTTCATTTTTTTGAACATGGATATGCTCCTCCTTTAAATGTTGGGAACGTATGGGCGGAGACCCATGCTGCCTTATGTTTCACAGGTGCATGAGCCTCCGATTGCCGCCATGAAGGTGGCGATTATTTCAAAAATTGTTTGTTCGCTTCGTACCATTCCTGCGCAAGCTTCTCCACATTCTCGCCGCCGAGGCGATTCCATTCTTTGCGAACCTGCTCCATGCCTTTCTCCGGCGTCAAGGCGTCGCCGCCGGTAACGACTTTGACTTCAATTTGCGTGGCGATGGGATGGAAGGTGGCGATCAGCTGGCTAACCTCCGGGAGGTCCGGACTAAACGCGATGTCCCGGCGGTATTCGTTTTTGAGCGCGACCTTCAGCGCTTCGGCTTTGGCTTTGGCGATTTCCTGGGACAAGGCGTCCTGCGCCGCCATCACCGGAATCCATTCGGGCTGCATATCCCACTGGCTCAGAATCGCGTACTCATTGGCATAAGCGACTTCGTTGCGGAACTTGTCGGCATCGAGTCTTTGCGGAATTTCGCCGTTCACCAGCGAGTAGTGCACGTTTTCTTCGCCGAACCGCAAGCCGAACCAGCCTTCGTCCAGCAGCCAGTCGAGGAACTTGATGGCCGCTTCGATTTGCTTCTCGTCCATGTCGCTGTTGAACGCGGTCAGAATATTGGACGGCAGCTCCTGATACAGGCCGTTTTTGCCGTATTTGCCGGCTACCGGCTCCAGCGGCGCCGCTACGGCGTCCGGGACGTTCGTCTTCAGAT
>JAQSXN010000146.1 GCA_029256665.1 Paenibacillus sp. | reverse complement strand
CGTTTGTGAGGCGGTTTGTCGGTCACGCCGACAAACTTGACCAAATCGGCGCGTTTGTGAGGCGGTTTGTCGGTCACGCCGACAAACTTGCCCAAATCGGCGCGTTTGTGAGGCAGTTTGTCGGTCCCGCCGACAAACCTGCCACAAATAGTGTGTTTACCGGGGAGTTTGTCGGTCCCGCCGACAAACCTGCCCAAATCGGCGTGTTTGTGAGGCAGTATATCGGTCCCGCCGGCAAACTTGCCACAAATAAACTGACCGCAGAGCGTCTATAAACGGCTTATTCACGCTTCTATGATTCCAACGGACTGATTGCTGCAATACGTCTTATTTACGTTGATTCCACGCGCTTTTCTCCTCAATAGTACTTTACAGTCCGTTACCTATTGCACCGGCCCCTTATATGCGAAATATCGACTGTGGAGACCGTTACGACCGACATTGAAACGAAGGCGTTGGCGTGCCGTCTACGAAGAATCGAAGGCATTGGCGCGCCGTCCACAATGAATCGACGGTCTCGCCGTTGAGCTTATTTCGCTCTTTAACCTGCTTCTCGGCAACCGTTAGCGCGCTTGAGACACCTCCTTTTGAAGCAAATAGCCCCTGCGGCATCCGTTATTCGGATTTTTAAACCAAATTTAAACTTCGCATAGGCCCGAGCTTAACCTTGGAACGATATGCTTGTTCTCGAGGTGATTTCCGTGAAGGAATGGATAATCGAGACAAGAGGTCTCGGCAAGCGGTACAAGGGACGTTACGCGGTGTCCAATCTGAATTTGCAAATCGCGAAAGGCGACATATACGGCTTTCTCGGACCTAACGGCGCGGGCAAAACAACGACGATCCGCATGCTGCTCGGTCTGATCAAGCCGTCGAACGGCAGCATCCGGATTTTCGGACAGCCGCTCGAGAAGGAGAAGCTCGCCATCCTGAGGAAGGTCGGCTCGCTCGTCGAATACCCTTCCAACTACGGCCACTTGACCGCGATTCAGAATTTGGAGGCGATCCGCCGCATTATCGGCGCGCCGGCGGGACGCATCGACGAGGTGCTGGCCATCGTGGGACTGTCGAAGGAAGCGAAACGCCCCGTCAAAGGGTATTCGCTCGGCATGAAGCAGCGGCTGGGCATCGCGAGCGCGCTGCTCGGCAATCCGGAGCTGCTTATTCTGGATGAGCCGACGAACGGGCTAGACCCTTCCGGCATCCTTGAAATTCGCGAGCTCATCAAAGAAATGCCGCGACAATTCGGCATCAGCGTGCTCATCTCCAGCCACTTGCTTAGCGAGGTGGAGCAAATGGCCAGCGTAGTCGGCATTATCCGGCGCGGGGAGCTGGTGTTCCAGGATACGATCGAAAGCCTGCGCAAACAATCGCAGAGTTCCGTCACGCTCCGCGTTTCGGAGCCGGAGGATGCCTTGCAAGTTCTCGCCGGCCGCGGGATAGCGGCGGAGACGGGTTTACAATCTTCGACGTTGTCCCTCGGATACGCGGGGGACGCGGTCGTCGCAGGCGCCGTAAGAGAGCTCGTATCGCAGGGGCATGCCGTCTACCGGGTCGAGGAGGAGCGCAAGACGCTTGAGAAGCTGTTCCTCGAGATCGTCGGGGAGGACGGAAGCTTATGATCCTTCATGCGATAAGGGCAGACCTGCTCAAAATCAAAGGAAGAGGCCTCTGGTTCCTGACGTTTCTCGCACCGATCGGGCTAATCGCGATGCAAGCGCTAAATTACGGACTCCGCTACGATTACATGATGGATGCGTACAAAGGCGATCCGTGGGGCGGCTTGCTCGACAACATTTTGATGTTTGTTCCAATTGCGCTTCTAATGGGCATCACCATTTTGAGCTCCATGCTCGCGAATATCGAGCATCATACGAGCGCATGGAAGCAACTGCTTGCCCTGCCGATTTCAAGATACGCGGTTTTCGGCTCCAAATTCACGATTGTGGCTTTGCTGCTGGCGGTGTCTTGCGCCACGCTCGGCATCGGCATCTTGGGGCTGGGCGTCGCGCTCGGCTTCGATCCGTTGGAATTTCCGATACAGGATGCGGCGAGGCTGTCGGCTTATCCGTATCTGGCGTCCTGGACGGTGCTCGCGCCCGTTCTATGGATGTGCGTGACCTACCGCAATCAGTCTCTGCCGATTACGCTCGGCATCGTCGCCGCCTTATTGTCGGTCTTCCCCATCCCGGAATGGGCGCCGATCAGCTGGCCTATCGCTTCTTTTAAGGCGGAGAACGGGGAAGCGTTCGTGGCGGCCGGGCTGGCTTGCGGAATCGCGATCCTGTTGCCGGCTTCCGTCCATTTCAATCGAAAGGACGTGAGCTGACATGGGTATCCGATCATTTCTGGGACTGCTCGCCTCGGAGCGCTTGAAGCTAAGCCGTTCGCTCATCTGGCTGCTTGTGCCCGTCAGCCCTTTGCTCGCGCTCTTCATCGGCGCGATGTCGAACCTGACGGACGTGCCGGAAGCCGCGCGGAACGAGCTGCTGCAATCGACCGTCTTTATGCTTCACGCACTGCTGCTCCTGCCTATATTGACGGGCATCTTCGCCTCCTTTGTCTGCAGGTACGAACATGCCGGAGGAGGATGGAAAGCGACGCTAAGCTTGCCTGTATCGCGTACGGGGTTGTACGCGGCCAAGTTCATCATGGTGGCATCTCTGCTATTGGCGGTGCAGCTCGGCATGGCCGTCTCGTTGTTCGCGGCCGCTTATTATCAAGGCATCGCGGATGGGATCGATTGGCAGTCGGCGCTCGTCTCCATGCTGACGGGCCTGCTAGCTTGTCTGCCTCTCGTCGCCTTGCAGCTGTGGGCGTCGATCGGCTGGAGCAGCTTCGCCGCGCCGCTTGCGATCAACGTGTCGATGACGATCCCCAACATTTTGATCATCAATTCGGACAAATACGGGCCCTTCTATCCGTGGGCGCAGCCGGCGCTCGGCATGCTCGTCCAAGGCGGAGAGCAAAATTTCAGCGCGCTCAACCTGCCGCTTGAGAACATTCTTATCACGGTCGGCTGCAGTTTCGTGCTGTTAGTTGCGGGCGGTCTCGTGTATTTGAACCGCAAAGAAGTGTAAGGTCGCGACTTCAGGGGGATTCCCCCAATCTCCGTCCCGGATTATACTAAGGTTGCATGCAGGAAGCGCTTTCCGGCGTTGCTGCCGACTTTATGATCCTTAGGAGGAAACGGAACATGGCAATCGCATCGTTCGAACTGTTTAAGGTACCCCCTAGATGGCTTTTCCTGAAAGTCACGACATCGGACGGCTTGACCGGCTGGGGCGAGCCCATCGTAGAGGGCAAGGCCGACACCGTCGCGGCCGCGGTCACGGAAATGAGCGAATATTTGATCGGCAAGGACGAGAATCGCATCGAGGATTTGTGGCAAGTGCTGTACCGGGGAGGCTTCTATCGCGGCGGTCCGATTCTGACGAGCGCGATCTCCGGCATCGAGCAGGCGCTGTGGGATATTAAAGGCAAACGGCTCGGCGTTCCCGTACACGAACTGATGGGCGGAGCCGTCCGGGACCGGATGAAGGTATACGCGTGGATCGGAGGAGACCGTCCCGCCGATACCGCGAACGAAGCGAAGAAGAAAATCGCGGAAGGCTACACCGCGGTGAAGATGAACGGCACGGAGGAGCTGGAATGGATCGATTCGCATGCCAAGATCGAGCTGGCGGTCGAAAAAATCGCCGCCATCCGCGAGGCCGTCGGCAATACGCTTGACGTTGCGATCGACTTCCACGGCCGCGTGCACAAGGGTATGGCCAAGGTGCTCATCAAGGAGCTGGAGCCGTACAAGCCTCTGTTCATCGAAGAGCCCGTACTGCCGGAGAACAACGAAGCGCTGCTGGAGCTGGCCCGCGTCAGCAGCATACCGCTCGCGACCGGCGAGAGAATGTTTACGCGCTGGGACTTCAAGCAGCTGCTCGCGAGCGGCGGCATCGACATTATCCAGCCCGACCTCAGCCATGCTGGCGGCATCTGGGAATGCCGCAAAATCGCGGCCATGGCCGAAGCCTACGACGTGGCGGTCGCGCCGCATTGTCCGCTGGGTCCGATCGCGCTGGCCGCTTCCCTGCAGCTTGACTTCTGCACGCCGAACGCGTTTATCCAAGAGCAGAGTCTGGGCATCCACTATAATCAAGGAGCGGACCTGCACGATTATTTGACGGATACGGGCGCCTTCCGTTACGAAAGCGGCTACGTTAAGCGGCTGGAGGCGCCGGGGCTCGGCATCGAAATCAACGAGGACAAAATCCGCGAGATGGCCGCGATCGGACACCAGTGGCGGAATCCCGTCTGGCGCACGGCGGACGGCAATGTGGCGGAGTGGTAGACCGCTTTGCGGGGAATGGAGTTTTGCGTCTAACGGAATTTTATAATGAAGATATAGTTAATAGCAAAGGTCCGGCGATCGCCGGACCTTTATTTTTTGCAGATAACCTACCAAGGAATCGAAAAGCGATGGCGCCTGCTTTTCCATTGGAGCGTACCCGTCAAGATTAGCGCGACGAAATAAACAAACAGGGCGCACATTATGGAAGTCGCGACGCACCATACCTGCGGCATGCCTTGACTGATAACATAGCTATAGGTCCAATGTCCGCCGATCCCCATCAGCATGGTGCAGATTCCGACTTTGACGAACGGGCGGATGCTCCAATAGAAACCGATCGAGCTTGAGATGGTCAGGAAATTCAGCAGCGTTTGCATCACAATGCCGATTCCGATGCCGTAAGCAACGCCGCTTATGCCCATTTGGCTGCCTAATACAAATATAGAGATCCCTCTGAACGCGGTCGCGATTACATAATTCACTAGCATCGCTTTCGCTCGTCCGAGACCGAGCAATATCGCGTGCAGCGGCGCGTCGAAATAATGCAGGAAAAACATTGGCGCCAGAATACTCAGAAGCACTCCCGCTTCCGGCGCGTTATAGATAAGCGTCGTGAGCGGAGTTGCCCACTCGTACAGAATAAGGGTCGCAGGCGCGCCTATCAGGAGTCCCAGGTTAATCGCCTGATTCATCCGCTCATGGATAAGCAGACTGTTCTTGTTCGCCGCCGCCTCGCCAATCGCGGGAATGAGGGCGGTGGACAAGGACTGCGTAATAAAGCTTGGCATGAACAGCAGCGGGAACGCGTAGCCGGCCAGCAATCCGAACTGTTTCGTGGCCAACGCCGTGCCGATGCCGGCCAGCGCCAGGCTGGATGTAATAAGCAACGGCTGGAAGGTGTTGTACAACGAATGAACGACGCCTTGCCCGGTCGTCGGCAGTCCGATCTGCAGCAGCTCGCCGAGCGTGCCTCTTCCTTGCTTCAGATGCCTACGCCAAGTCTCGCCCGGCAGTTTCGATTCGCCGTAAATCTTATAGCTGATCGCCAGAAACAGGAGGCTGATCGCTTCGCTGACAACGGACGCGGCCATCGCTCCGGCAGCCGCATAAGCGACGCCATAAGGCAGCAAGAGGTGGACCAGCGCAAGCACGATGGCGATTTGAACCGTATGCTCGAGCACGTCGGAAGCGGCAATGGTCCTCATCTGCTGCATCCCTCGGAAATACCCTTTTAATACGGCGGATACGGCGACGATCGGCGCGATCGGCGTGATGGCCAGCATCGCGTAATAGGCGCGTTGGTCGGTTAATAGAACGGATGCGATCCACTCCGATCCAAGCAACGACAGGGTCGTGAGCGCTATGCTCAAAATGCCCGTGACAGCAAGCGAGACGTGCAGGATGCGCCTCACTTTTTCCCGTTCGCCGCGGGCATGGGCTTCCGCGACCAGCTTGGAGATGGCGACCGGCAATCCGAGCTCCGTAATCGTAATGACGAGCGGGACGAGCGGATGCGCCATCATCAGTAGGCCGATCCCCTCCGCGCCCAGCACGCGAGCGATGTACATGCCGCTGATAAAACCCAGAATACGGTTGATGAAAGCGGCGGCCGACAAGACCAGCGTACCTCTCATAAACGATTGCCCGTGTTGTGACATGACTTTTGTCCTCCTGTATATCGAATACTTAAATGTATTCAAGAATCGGAGAAGCATGCGAACAAGCAGGCGCCCGGCGTATGGCCGACATCGCAAAAAGCCCGGTCCCTGCTAGCGGGACCGGGCTTTCCGGCTGGCGAAAAATGATCGGCAGCCATTGTTTCGGCGGCAGCGCCTCCGTGCGAGGCCAATGTAGCATATTTTCCGATTATGCTGGGCCGTCCTACACGCCAATCGGCAGCTTGCCGCCGTAATATTGCTTCAGCACGTCGCTCGCCTTCTTGCCGTAAATGTCGAAGCCCTTATTCGTTCCCGCCTCTTCCGGCGCGTACAGCTTCGTGCTCCAATCCCACCAGAAGAAGCCGGCGAACCAAGGCTCCTCCCAGAACGATTGAAGCGCCGATTGGTAGAAGTTCGCTTGCTCGTCCTCGCTGGCCGGCAGCTCCTTATGCAAGAAATCCCATGGCATCGTGGCGCAGCCGAGCGCGCTCCGGCAACCGATCTCCATGAATACGACGGGCTTGCCGAATTTGCGCGACAAAGCGGACAGCTTCGCCTTCTGCTCCTCCCAGCCCTCTATCATGGATTCCACGCTGTCTCCCGGCCGTTTGCCCACCGGATAATAAGCGCTCGTGCCGATGTAGTCGACCGCGTCGAACCAGTCGATGCCTTCCTCCTTGCCGTGGTTCGCATTATAGATGATTGGGCCGCTATAAATGCCCCTTACGCGCTCGATCAGCTCGCGCCAGTGTCCCTCCTTCGACTCCGTCTTCACCATCTCGCAGCCGATGCACAGCATCTCGCAGCCCAGCTCCTCCGCAAGCTCCGCGTAATGGCAAATGAAGTTCGCGTACGACTTGAACCATGCATCCCAATACGGCTCGCCCGCCGCGTCGTCCGGAAAGCCGATATGCGCCCGCCATATGCCGTCGCGCGAATTGACGACGGGCTTGAGGCACACCTTGAGCCCTAGCGCCTTCGCCTCCTTTACCGCGAACTCGATGTCGCGGTCCGTCATCGTATAACCGTAATCGAACGGGATGCTTGTCGAATAAACGTGATCCTGGTACGTCCAGAAGGAGAGCGCGATCCAGTCGCTGCCCGTCTCGCTTAGCTTCCGCAAGGAATCCACCGCGTAAGGCTGGCGATATTCGCCGCGCTCGGCGCCCCAACCGTAGGTCATGCCCTTAAAAAAAGGTCTTGTTGTCATCATCTTCGTTTCCTCCCGTATTTTAACCTACGACTCCCGTGCGCTCGACGCTCTCCACGAAGTAGCGCTGGACGAACAAATACATAATGATCAGCGGCGCGATCGCGAGCAGAATGCCCGTGTCGACGATCATGGCCACATGGTTGGGATCCGCCCGCATCTCGGAGCCGGAGCCGAAGCCCAGCAACGTCGGCAAATATTGATTCGCGTCCGCCGGCAGCGACGCCACCTTGATCGACATAAGCGCGCTGTCGCTCATGAACAGCGAAGCGTAGAACGTGTCGTTGTACTGCCAGACGAAGGCGAACAACATAACCGTCATAAGCGCGGGCACCGCGTTCGGCATCATGATGCGAAGAAACGTGCGGTAAGCGCCGGCGCCGTCGATCAGCGCCGCTTCTTCGATCTCCTTGGGCAGTCCCTTGAAGAACTGGCGGAAGATGTAGATGTAGAGTCCCGACTTCAATCCGCTAGCCAGCGCCGACGTAATAATGGACGGCCAATACGTGTTGAGCAGGTTGACGCCCTCCTTGCCCGAGAACAACCCGATCACGCCGAGCACGTCGAAGCTGCGGAAATGCAGATACATCGGCACCATCAGCGTATTCATCGGGACCATAATCGTCAGAACGACGAGGATGAACAGGATGTTGCTCCCTGGGAAAACGAATCTGGCGAAGCCGTAGCCGGCTAACGCGCAGGATACCGCCTGCAGCAGCGTCATGACGGTGACGAATACGATCGTGTTGCCCAGCATGGGCCAGTAGTTCAGAATCTCCATCGCCTGCTTCAGATTGTCCAGCGTAAAGTGGACCGGAACCATATAGATCGTAGGATTGTAGATGTCCACGGGATCCTTGACCGCCATCGAGATGCGGCGAACCAGCGGATACAGGATAACGAACGAGATTCCGGTCACGAGCACGTAGACAAGCAGCTTCCAGGCCCAGTCCAC
>JAQSXN010000145.1 GCA_029256665.1 Paenibacillus sp. | reverse complement strand
ATCAATTCTATTGTGGTAAAAAAAGTACCAATCGAATGTCATTACGCTCATCTATGATTCCTATTGGGCTTCAAGGATAATGAACGTAAGCAAATGATCGATACTAACACTTGGAAGGTGATGAAAGTTGAAAAAATCTTTAATCGCGGTACTAGCGGGGGTTAGCATGCTGACTGCGGCGTGCTCGGGGAACGGCAACGGCAATCCGGCAGAATCGAACGTGCCCGCGGCAAGCGTCGATCCGACGAAGGAGACCGAAACCAATGAAACGAAGAAGCTCAGCCTGCGATTCATGATTCCGGTCGGCCCCGCGTTTGCCAATTCCACGTTGCCGGCGGCCGACAAGGACTTCGTCAAACAAGCCATCGAAGAGAAATTCAACGTGGATCTGAAGCTGGATTACATGGTGGGCGGCGAGGATTACAAGAATAAGATGAACGTGCAGCTGGCAGGCGGGGATATACCGGACATCTTCATCGGCGACGGGGCCGCTTCGCAAAAGTATGCGACCGACGGACTGCTTGCCGACTTGACGACATACTTGAACGAAGAAACGATGCCGAATTACTATAAGTGGGTCAAACAGCAAGAGTTGGACTCTTATCAATTGAAAGGGACTGGCTTTAACCGTGGCATCCTCCCCTTCATGCGCAATCAGTTCCCGGCATGGTACGTGCGCAAGGACTGGTTAGACAAGCTGAATTTGGAGATCCCGGAATCCTATGACGAGATGCTAGAGGCCATGCGACAATTCACCAATAACGATCCCGACGGAAATAACAAGAAGGATACGTACGGGTTCTCGACATCCGGCAACGGCGCCAGCGTTCCTTTGGAATTCCCGCAATGGCTGGCGAACGGTTTCGTGGCCGACTTTCAAATGGCCAATGGATCGTTTGTGGACAATCGGACCGATCTTGGCGTACAGAAGGTGATCGAGGACATTATCGCCATAAGCAACGAAGGCATACTCGATCCGGACTGGTTCTTGAGCAAATCTCCGGGCCATCTGGACAAAGCGGCCCAAGGCAAGATCGGCATGTTCTTTAGCGGAGACCAGAATGTCGCATTGGAAGGCGTCGCCAACAGCATTCAAGCGCGTACGATGGCGATTAATCCCGAAGCGGACTGGCAGCCGTTCAATCCGTTCCCGGACAAACCGGCGATCTGGAAATACGGGGTTCCCGAAGCCTCCATCATGGTCGGCAAGGCCGTAGCGGAGCAAAAACCGGAAAACGTGACCCGGTCGTTCGAAATCTTGAACTGGCTGTCCGGCGAAGAAGGATATCTGCTGACCCATTATGGCCAAGAGGGCAAACACTACACGAAAAACGGCAATACGATCACGCTCATCCCGGAGGCGTACGATGCCGATATCGCCAACGCGGGCAATTGGCTTGGCATCTATCGTTTCTTTACGCCCGAAGAGCCGTCCGTGCTCGGCTTCGAAGTGATCGACCCGCGCATCTCCCCGCGCGACCAGGCGATCGCGAAGACGGTGGCCTCGTTCCCGAAACATGACGCGCTTCCGCCGATCACGCTTGCCCCGCCGGAGGGAATGAACATCGGCGACCTGCGCAAGGAAATGAACAAGCTGCACATCAAGATGATCTTCGAAGATAAAAGCGCGGCCAACTGGCCGGAATACCGCGAAACGCTAATGACGACGTTCAAAGGAAAAGATATCTTCCAAGGGTATACCGATCAGATCAACGCGGCGCTCAAAGACACTAAATTAAGCGAATTTAAATAAGGATAACCGAAGAAAACCCTGGTGGCCCGGGGTTTTCTTCCTATCGGCAGCCAGACGGGCGGAAAGGGGGAAACGGGATGAACAATATAATCATGAAAGAGCCGACTAGACCCTCGGCATTCCGAAAGTCGCTTCGGAGATTATACCGGAGCAAATGGATGATGATCATGATGATTCCCGGACTTCTCTATTATTTATTGTTTCATTATGTTCCCATGGCGGGCATTCTGATCGCCTTTCAAGATTACAACCTTATGAAGGGCATCTGGGGGAGTCCATGGGTAGGATTGGAAAATTTTCGAAACATCTTTCAATCTCCCGATTTTCCTCTCATTATGAAAAATACGTTGGTGATCAGCGTCTATCGCATCGTGTTTAATATGCTTCCGGACGTGATGCTGGCGCTTATGCTGAACGAAATTCGTTCGCAATGGTTCAAGCGGATCGTGCAGACGATTACCTACGGCCCTCATTTTTTATCGTGGATTATCGTGTACGGAATCGTATTTTCTTTATTCGCGCCAGGCTCGGGATTGTTTACGACGTTCTTCCGGGACATGGGCTGGGGCGAATTGAATTTGCTTACGGACGCCGACTATTTCCGTCCGCTCTTGATCGGATCCGATCTATGGAAAAACGTAGGATTCGGCGCCATTATCTATTTGGCCGCGCTTGCCGGCATTAATCAGGAGCTGTACGAGGCCGCCGTCGTGGACGGAGCGGGAAGATGGCGGCAAATGTGGCATATTACGCTGCCCGGCATCCGTTCGGTATTCGTGTTGCTGCTAATACTCAGGCTCGGCAGCATTCTCGACGCGGGCTTCGACCAGGTGTACATCTTCTTGAATGCCAGGGTCTACGATGTCGGCGACATTATCGACACGTGGGTATTCAGGCAAGGACTTGAACAGCTGAATTTCAGCATCGCGGCCGCTACCGGGGTATTCAAATCGGTGATCGGTTTGATCTTTATTCTAGGCGCAAACAAACTGGCCAAGAAGGTTGGAGGTTCAGGCATATGGTAACCAAATCGGACCGGCTCGTCGACGCCCTGATCTATATCGTTTTGGCTCTGTTCGCATTATCGACGTTATTCCCGCTTTATTTCGTATTCGTGATGTCGGTAACGCCTTATACCGAAGTGCTTCGCAACGGCGGTTTTATTCTTTGGCCAAGCTCCTTTACGTTCGAAGCCTACAAAGAAATTTTCGGCAGCAACCGCATACCGGACGCCCTGCAAATTACCGTTATCATTACGGTTGCGGGCACATTCTTGAATCTGCTGGTCACTTCGCTGCTCGCCTATCCGCTTTCGAAGAAATCGACGCCTTGGCGCAACGGGATTTTGCTCGCGATCATTTTCACATTGCTGTTCAACGGAGGACTGATACCGACCTATCTGGTCGTCAGGGAGCTTGGCTTGTACAACACCATTTGGGCCTTGTTCGTGCCGGGAATGGTGTCCACCTTCAACTTCCTGATCATGAAAACGTATTTCGAGAGTTTGCCCCAGGAGGTCGAAGAAGCGGCGCGCGTCGACGGCTGCGGCGACATCGCGACGCTTGCGCGGATCGTGCTCCCGCTTTCGGCTCCCATCATGGCAACCGTCGGCTTATTCTACGGAATCGGTCATTGGAACGAATATTTCAAAGGCATTATGTACGTGACGGAAAGGAGCCTTGCTCCGATGCAGGTCGTCCTGCGCAACATGATTCAGACGCCGAGCATTAGCCAGGAGCTGGCGGTCAACTCCACGAATCTGGCGATGCTGCCTCCCGAGACGATCAAGATGGCAACGGTCGCCGTCGCCATCTTGCCGATCGTGATCGTGTATCCTTTTTTACAAAAATACTTCCTCAAAGGCGTCATGATCGGCGCGATCAAGGGATAGGAAACCAACCAAGGGAGCGGCAAGCCGGATTTTCCGGCTGCCGCGCCCTTCAATCCGTTTCTATGATAAGATAGGCACATTATAGGATATATGTTCCATTCGCCGTTCCGGCCGGAGGTGGTTGCCGATTGCCCTCGATATTCCGCAAAATATCAAGCGCCTATAAACGATCCGTTCAATTTCGGTTAACGAGCTATTTTTTGATCATCCTCGTTCCGCTTGTCGCCGTCAGCATCTTCGCCAGCCTTCGTTCGGAACAGATTCTGGAGCGGAAAGTAAACGAACAAACGAGAATCGCCTTGTCATCGGCCATGGAAGCGATCGATATGACGATGAATAACATCGAAAACATGTCCATGGCTTTAGCGACGGATACGAATCTAAACGAGCTGCTCAGCCGGGATGATACGCATTTGACGGCCGAAATGACGTTGGATTTCAACAAAGTGCTTAACCAGCTGTCCAATATGAATTCGGTCAACAATTATTTAACGCAATTATCGATTTTTCACGCGTATTCCGAAACCGTCCTTTCCTCCAAGTACGGAGGGAGAAGGATGGACGAACTGTTTGAGCAGAAGTGGTATGGCGAATTGTTGAACTCCGGCGGAAAAAGCTTGCTTTTGATCCCTGGCGAAGGCGAATTCGACTCTTACCAGCAATTGGACCAAACGTTCCAGCCCGGATACTTGACCTTGATGCTGGCGATGGATCCGTTCAAGCCAGACGTCCGCAAGCATGTCTTGATGATCACGTTATCGGCCAACCATCTGAAGAAACATCTCGACACCCTTGTGCACTCCAATAACGCGAGCGTCTACCTTCTGACTTCGGATAACCGCTTGCTCGCGGGGACGAACCCGAACGAGCCGCCGCCGCAATGGACAAGCGGGACGGATAACATGCTGACTCGCCAATTCGGACCGAGCGGCGAACCGGAGATGCTGGTGCGCTACCGGTCCGAAGCGTCGGGATGGACGATCATGATGGTCACGCCGGCTTCCGCGATGTATGCCGAAACCAACCAATTACGTTCGTTTATGTACGTGATCATCGGCATGAGCATTTTGTTGTCGCTCGTAATCTCCTGGGTCGTCTATCAGGGCATCGCATCGCCGCTCGGCACGCTCGCGTACGGGATGAAGCAGGTGCGGATCGGCCAGTTGGATACGAATCTGCACCATAAGCGAGAGGATGAATTCGGCTATCTGATGCAGTCCTTCAACGAAATGGCCTTGGACCAGAAGCATTTGATCAAACACAATTACGAGCAGCAGCTGCTGCGGCTCAAGGCCGAGCTGCGCGCGATGCAATCGCAGATCAACCCGCATTTTCTGTATAATACGCTGGATTCCATCTACAGCATGGCGGAGAATTACGAAGCGGAAGAGATCACGGAAATGGTGCTGAATCTATCGAAGTTTTTTCGATTGAGCCTGAGCAAAGGACAAGAAGAATTCACGGTGGAAGAGACGATCGAGCATCTTCAATATTATTTGACCGTGCAGCGCATACGGTTCATTGACAAGCTGTCCGTGTCGATAAACGTGGACGAAGCCAGCAAGCGGTGTCTCGTTCTCAAGCTGCTGTTGCAGCCGATCGTAGAGAACGCCATTCTGCATGGACTGGAACAGAAGAAAAAGGATGGTCTTGTCACGATCGACTGCTGCGTGGAGCAAGACAGACTGCGCCTGGAGGTTTCCGATAACGGAAAAGGCATCGGCGCCGAGAGGCTGCTCTATATACGCGATGAGCTCGCCAAACTGTCCCTGCATGCCGACAAGGTATGGGAGCACGAAATTCGAAGACATGATTTATTCGGATTATGGAACGTAAAGGCAAGGCTCAAGCTATATTACGGAGACCCGGCCGACTTGACCATCGATAGTATCGAAAACGAGGGAACGACCGTCGTGTTATGGATCCCCATCGGAGGTGCCTATGAATCTCATGATCGTGGAAGACGAGCCTCGGCTGCTCAATAATCTCGCTCGCAACATCTCCTGGGAAGAGCACGGAATCGAGGTGGTCGCGACGGCGGGCAACGGTACGGACGCGCTTGCGCTGTTCGAACAGAAGAAACCGAACATCGTGCTTCTCGACATTCATATGCCCGATTTGGATGGTCTGACCGTTGCCAGGCGAATAGCGGAAAGGGATAAGCTTGCGAAGATCATCGTGCTCAGCGGGCATGATGATTTCAAATACGCCCAGATCGCCATTGAACTGAACGTAATGAAATATTTGCTCAAGCCCTCCGGCAACACGGAAGTGCTGCAAGCCGTATTGGAAGCGCGGGAGAGCATTCGCCGCGATCTCGAGGCCGAATACAACCAGGAATTAATGCAGAGAAAGTGGGCGGAGCATCTGCCGAGACTGCAGGATATCTTCTATCAAAGCTGGATCGAAGGCAAATACGCGGAATGGGAGATCGAGGGGCGCAGCCGCGAACTCGGGATCACGCTTCCGTCCGATGCCTTATGGGCGGTAACGGTTGTAGATCCCGATCCGCTCACGAATCCGGATGGCCGATTTGGCGCCGAGGATATAATGCTTGTCAAGATTACGTTGCTCGGAATCGCGAAGGAGCTGCTGGAGAAAGTCCCTTGTTTCATATCTTCCAATCATTCCGGTGCGACGGTGCTTGTCTTCTACGACTGCGCGCGCAACGGGAGCGATCCTACATCGGAAAACGACTTTATGGCCGAGGTTCATCAACATACGACAAGGCTGCTCAGCGTGCTCAAGGAATATCTCAAGGTGACGGCCAGCGCCGGAATCGGCCGTTCTTGCGATCGGCCGGCAACCGTATGCGATTCTTACGGGGAAGCCTGTCAGGCGCTGGAAGAACGAGTGGTGCACGGGGACGATATCGTCATCCCTTATCGAGACATACGCGAGCCGCGCAGCGTCGTTGCGGCGGATAACCAGCGGGAGAAGGTGCTCGCGCACGCGCTGGAGACCGGGCAACGGGAAAAGGCGATCGCGATCATCGATGAATGGGTTCAGAATTATATCGATCAGGCTTTGACAAGCGACGAGGTTCACGAAAATATGCTGAACATGAGCTCGCTGATCGTACGCGTCATCCAATCGCAAGGCTGGTCGCTTAAGAAAATCGTCGGCAGCCACTTCACGTATTTTTACAATCTCCGGGCACTCGCGACCAGGGACCAAACGTTGCAGTGGCTCCACGAAGTTGTCGACCGAATATGCCTTTACGTCAATGACAGCAAACATAATAGCCGTCACGAATTGATCCGTCAAATGACCGAATTGGTAGATGCGAGCATTCATGAAGATATCGGTCTCCATGAGGTGGCAGGCAAGCTGTATATCAATGCCTCCTACTTATCCCGCCTGTTCAAGCAGCAGATGGGGCAGTCGTTCACCTCCTATATCGTGGAGCGCAAAATGAAGCTCGCCATGCAATGGTTGACGGAAGGCATGAAGGTATCCGAAACGGCGGAAATGCTGGGGTACCGGGACTTCAGCTATTTCACCAAAGTATTTCGCAAAATGTGGGGCGTGACGCCCGCCGATGTCAAAAACAAAAAAACGCAGACGTAAGGAGAAACCGAAATGACGATTGCGCACGACCCCGTCAATACGGCGCTTATACCCGTACCGAAGCTTGAAGACGATTGTTACGACTGGTGGGAACGGCATGAACGGATTCTGCGCGAGCAGGCGGGCATAAACCCGGAGGTGGTTCTGATCGGGGATTCTATTACCCATTTCTGGGGAGGAGAACCGCGAACGGAGGGCATGCAAGCAGCGGAATCATGGCATTCCGTATTCGCGCCATATCGCGTGCTGAACATGGGCTTCGGTTGGGATCGGATCCAGAACGTGCTCTGGCGGCTTGATCACGGCGAAATGAGCGGTCTCTCTCCCCGGACGGTCATTATTTTAATCGGCACTAATAATACGAGCGAGACCAAGAACGCCTGCGCCAATCGTCCAGACGAAGCTGCCGAAGGATTGAAGGCGATTTGCGACCGCGTCGGCGATATCGCACCGGATGCAAAGATCATTGTAATGGCCGTCTTTCCCCGGGAGCAGCATCCGGATCATCCCAGGCGCCGATTGATCGCCGAGATCAACGAACGCTACCAACGACTCGCGGACGAACGCGGATACGACTTTGTGGATATCGGTCCGCGGTTGCTGGAGCAAGACGGTACATTGTCCACGGAGACGGCCCCCGACTTCTGCCATCTGTCGGAAAGCGGATACCGGCGCTGGGCGGACGCGATTCGACCGCTGCTACCGGATCGATAAGCTTTTTAAAGACTTGATAAGATGGACGAACGGCCCGCGATATTCCATGAATGGCGGGCTGTTTGGCGATGGAGAAAAAATGAGGATGGCAAGGAGTCGCTCGTGAAAGCCATCTATTTTTTGCTGAAGAGGAATCTATTTAATCTGGTATACATTTGAGGCACAAATGTGTTGACCTTAAATATAAATACGAATATAATCCCCTTGATATGACCCGCGCCAAATGAAGGAGGAAAAGAAATGAATCCGTTGAAAATCGCTTTCTTGCATAGCAAACATTATACCG
>JAQSXN010000144.1 GCA_029256665.1 Paenibacillus sp. | reverse complement strand
GACAAACGTATCGCCGCTGAGCACGAACAACGTGGCTCCGCTGTCGACGAACGTATCGCCGCTGAGCACGAACAACGTGGCTCCGCTGTCGACGAACGTGTCGCCGCTGACCGCGAACAACGTAGCTCCGTTGTCCGCGAACTTCTCGCCTGCAGCGATGTCGCCGACGGCATACTCTTCGAAAAAAGCATTGCCGATCGAGAAAGCGGCAGAGCAGAAGGTGAGTCCGGCGCAATCCGAATACATGCAGTCGATGGATATGAATCTGTTCCACCAATATAACGTCCCGGCAACGGAAGCCATATACGCCAATCCTTCGAACAACATGACGCCGCTCGCCGCAAATGCCGGCATGCCGACCTATGGCGAGATGGCGCCGATGCACCCGTACGACTGCCCTCCGGGCACCGTCATGATGGGGTATCCGGCTCCGGGGGGAATGCCATATAGCGGCGACCCCGGCTGGGGTTATTCGGGCGGCGGATACGCTGGCCTCAATAATCATGATATGGTATCGCCGATGTCGGATATGTCGGGTTCGGGCTTCATGCCATATGCCAACATGAACACGGCCAATGCGGGCGTGATGCCGTATGCCAACATGAACACGGCCAATGCGGGAATGATGCCATATGCCAACATGAACTCGGCCAATGCGGGCGTGATGCCGTATGCCAACATGAACTCGGCCAATGCGGGCGTGATGCCATATGCCAACATGAACTCGGCCAACGCGGGCATGATGCCATATGCCAACTTGAACGCCGCAAACACGGGCATGATGCCAAGCAATGCCGGCATGGTGTCGCCGATGTCGGGCATGCCGACTAAAGGTCTGCCGGGCACCATGTCGACGATGTCGATGCCGAGCTACGATGCGGGAGGATATCCCATGACTTATCCGTCGTACGCTCCATATCCGTTATGGTCCAATAACGCGGAGCAAACGACGTCGCCGGCCGTCCAATCGACGAACGGAGATTGCGGCTGCGGAGGCAAACGGGAAGACGAGATCGAGCTCGAGCAGACGGCTAAGTCCGGCACGAGCAAGTTCACGGCTCCTAAACCACGCAAAAAGGCTAAAAAAGCAGTCATTCGCACCGTTGCTCCCCGTCCCAAGAAAAAAACGACAAGCGGCAGCCGTCCCTGGTTAAACCGGTAATGCTTCGTAAAACATGCAGGACTAACTAAGCAAGCCCGCAAAAAAACACCTCTTCGCACGAAATCGGATAATTTCCGACGACGTGGAAGAGGTGCTTTTTTTTTGCAGGAATAGGAGAGTAAAAGCGTTCTTATTGATTCTGCTCGTCTTGCTTCTCCGCTTCGAAACCCTTGATGCTGTTCTGGCGGCGTTCGTTCTTCTGCTGAATGGTTTCCTTCTCTACGGCGGAGATTTCTTCGGCATGTTCTGCGAGATACTCCTTCGCTTCTTGCAGGTTTTGCTGCGTATCCTCGATATGCTGCTGTAGATGCTCGGCGTTGTCGGAGCGATTATCTGGTTTGGCCATATCAATTCCTCCTAACTGATTGAAAATCCTCCATTAGAATAGACCACGCCGGTATTCCTTATGCATGGATATTGTCAAATGTATCGTATGATACCATCGCTGAATAATTACCCAATTCTGGCGCACACTATGAGCATTACGACAACCAAAGGGGGCTTCCCCATGATGACGTTCAGCCTGTGGAAGCAAGTCAAGAAGCGTATACTTAGAAATCGAAGGCCATTATGGACATTAGGCGGCTTTGTCTTGCTCTTGGCGCTGACGGCATTGCCACAGCCAATATTCGCGAGCGAGACGGCCTTCGATCGGCCATCGGTCAACGATATGTTGCAGGACCGCAATACGCCGGTGCAGGTGATGCTGCATCGCATCTACGTATGCGGCGAAGAGACGGAGCCGCTCGGGCTCATGAAACCCGAAACGATCGTCAAACTGCTAAGCCAACATCCGGAGTGGAGCGCGACGCTGGAGGAAGACGGCCAGACGCTGCGAGTCATGCAGCAAATCGATGACTTGTCGGCCGAATGCAAGACCAACGCGTATTTCGGCATGGACCGCAACGGCAACTTCTCGTTGTTCGACGGAGTTCCCAAGGGCGAGAAGGTGATGCGCACGTTCTTCCAGCTCGACGTGCGTTTCATGGAGAGCAGCCTCCCAAAGGATCAGGTCGATCAGTTGTCCGAAGGCATACGGGTTAGCGACATCGACGAATATAACAGCGTCTTGTCCACTTACAGCGACTACGCCATGGAAACGGAAGACGTGTCGAGCGGGCGTCAAAGCTACTGAATGCAGTCGTTCGACGATAATAGACGAAACATATCGTAAACGTATTACGAAAGCTCCGGTCCTCGAGGACGGAGCTTATTTGCGTTCCGGGGCCGTTACCTCGCCAATGGACAAACGTTCGTTCTCATTTCGGCATTCTTTTGTTATAATGAAGGGCGGACATTATACATAGCCGGCGTTTCATGCAGGCAGCTGGAACGTGATCGGCGTTAATACATACGTAAGGGGTTGGCGGATTGCGCGTACTCGGCATAGACCCCGGCATAGCGATTGCGGGTTTCGGATTCGTGGACAAGAACGGGCATAAACTGACGCCCGTGCAATACGGCGCCATTACGACGGAGGCGCATACGCCGCAAGAAACGCGGCTGGTGCAAATCTACGAATCGGCAGGCGCTTTGATGGACCGGTACAAGCCGGATTCCGTCGCGGTGGAGAAGCTGTTCTTCAACCGCAACGTATCTACGGCTTTCGCCGTGGGACAGGCAAGAGGCGTCATTATTTTGGCGGCGGCGCAGCGGGGGCTTCCCGTTGCCGAATATACGCCGTTGCAAGTCAAGCAAGCCGTTGTCGGTTACGGGAAGGCGGAGAAGCGGCAGGTGCAGGAGATGGTCAAGATGTTCCTTAAGCTGTCCGCGGTTCCCAAGCCGGACGACGTGGCGGATGCCCTTGCCGTGGCGATCTGCCACGCCCACTCCGTAGTGCTGACGAATAAAATCAACGAGGTGAAACGTACATGATCGATTATTTGAGAGGTCCCGTCGTCCATATCGAAGCCGAATACATCGTGATGGACGTCAGGGATGCGGGATATCGCGTATTTACGCCGAATCCCTACGCATTCGCGGGCAAGGACGAGCCGGTCGTCGTCTACATTCACCATCACGTGCGCGAGGACGCGATCCATCTATTCGGCTTCGAATCGAGGGAGCAGCAGACGTTGTTCCGCAAGCTGCTCGACGTCTCGGGCATCGGTCCGCGCGTGGCGCTCGGCGTATTGTCCGCCGGACGTCCGGAGGCGATCGTCTCCGCCATTCAGCAAGAAAATTTAACGTTCTTGACCAAGCTTCCCGGCATCGGCAAGAAGACGGCGCAGCGCATGGTGCTGGATTTGAAGGACAAGCTTGCCTTCGCGGGCGGCGAAGGGCTTCTATTCAGCGCCGCGGGCTTCGCGGCAGAGCTCGGAGCGGCCGATACGGGCAACGGTCAAGGAGCCGGCACGGCATGGGAAGAAGCCCGCGAAGCGCTCGCGGCTCTCGGCTATACCGCCGCCGAGCTGGATCGCGCCTGGAACGGACTGCAAG
Organism: Paenibacillus sp.; assembly: GCA_029256665.1. Taxonomy (GTDB): domain Bacteria; phylum Bacillota; class Bacilli; order Paenibacillales; family Paenibacillaceae; genus Pristimantibacillus. The sequence continues at coordinate 4,622 of JAQSXN010000144.1, read as the reverse complement.
GAAGCGTAACGGCGGAGGAGTCGGTCGACTCGCTCATGAAGCGGGCGCTGCAGCAGCTGTTCAAGGGCTAACGGAAAGGAGCGGGACCGAAAATGGACGACAGAATTATTTCCGCTAACCTCATGATGGAAGACCAGGCGGTCGAGTTAAGCCTCAGACCGCGCTATCTGGCCGAATATATCGGACAAACCAAAGCGAAAGAAAATCTTAAAATTTATATCGAAGCGGCCAAAATGCGCAAGGAAGCGCTGGACCACGTGTTGTTATACGGACCGCCGGGCCTCGGCAAGACCACGTTGTCCAACATTATAGCGAACGAGCTCGGCGTGAATCTGCGCACGACGTCCGGGCCTGCCATCGAGCGGCCCGGCGACCTGGCGGCTTTGCTCACGAATTTGCAGGAAGGCGACGTGCTGTTTATCGACGAGATCCACCGGCTCCACCGGACGGTGGAGGAGGTGCTGTATCCGGCGATGGAAGACTTCGCGCTCGACATTATGATCGGCAAGGGACCTAGCGCCCGCTCGGTGAGACTGGATCTGCCTCCGTTCACGCTGATCGGCGCAACGACGCGCGCGGGACTGTTATCCGCCCCGCTGCGCGACCGGTTCGGCGTCGTCAGCCGTCTGGAGTTCTACACCATCGACGAGCTTTCCTTCATCGTTTCCCGTACGTCGGAGATTCTGAACATGACCATCGTCGGCGAGGCTTCCGTCGAAATCGCGATGCGCTCGCGGGGGACGCCGCGGATCGCGAACCGGCTGCTCAAGCGGGTACGCGACTTCGCCCAGGTACGCGGCGACGGCGTGATCACCCATGACATCGCCAGAAGCGCCCTGGAGCTGCTTCAAGTGGATCCAATGGGACTTGACCATATCGACCATAAGATGCTGCACGCGATGATGACGACCTTCTCCGGGCGTCCGGTCGGGCTCGATACGATCGCGGCGACGATCGGAGAAGAAAGCCAAACGATCGAGGATGTCTATGAGCCGTATCTCATGCAGATCGGGTTTCTCCAACGGACGCCGAGGGGCCGCATCGCGACGGATAACGCGTACCGTCATCTAGGTTTGCCGATTCCCGGACGACCATGAGATGGCACGATCCAGCCAATAGGATACAACAAGCGTCTTGCGCATAACGAGAGGAGCAAGCAACACAATGAGTATTTCGTTTGCGGTCAAGAGGCCGCACAAACCGAGCTATAGGCGTATCGGCCTGCTGACGCTCGCGATGGCGCTCCTGGCGTCGTCTTGGACGGCACAGCCTTCAAGCGCTGCCGTGCCGTCGCTGGAAAACATCAGGGTAGCGCTGTTCTTGAGCCTGCCGGGCAAATACGATACGACGACGCCGGCCGCCACCTTCTCGTCGGCGGGAGGGCTGAGTGTCGGCGTTCGGGAGCCGGACGGGGTGCAAAGCTGGTTTAGCGTGGACGCCGGCCAAAGCGTTAGGTTCGGTGCGGACGACTACAAAGCCAAATTATTCGAAACGGGTTCGTTCGCTCAGGCGTTGGCGTTATTTCAGCAAGTCAAAGCAAGCGGAGGAGCGCCGTTCCTGACGTCGATCGCCGCGACGGGCGCACCGCGTTATCAAGTGGCGGAAGGCGCATATAAGAGCGCGGCCGAAGCGACCGCCGCTGTTACGCGTTGGGCGTCGGACGTCAGGCTGGCGGGACTGCTCGGCAACTATAAGCCGTCGGTGCAAGGTCCTTTCCACCTGGAGACGGCTCCACTGGCGAGCAGAAAGGAAGCCGAGTCGACTGCGGCCGCTTACGGCGGAGCAGGCTTGGATGCCTTTGTAGCCGTGCGAGGCGCGGGTGGAGGAGCGGCGTATTCCGTCATGGTGGGCAGCGAGCCGACGGCGGAGCGTCTGGCCGCGATTCAAGCGGCGGCGGCGACCTTGCCGCACGGTGCGTCCTTGAAGGCGGTCGCGCCGCAATCCAGGCATTTGCTTCTGCGCAGGGATCATACGGCAAGCGCGTCGGCTTCTTCCATGCACGAGCTGTACCAATTCCCGTCGACCGGGGATATGAAGGCATGGATTGAACCGGCAGGCGAAGCCAACATTACGCTTTCGGAGCGTTACAACAGGACGTATCGGGGCAGCTTCGAGTTAAGCGCGGTTGGCGGCAAGATGGCCGTCGTCAACGAGCTGCCGTTCGAGCACTATTTGTATTCCGTCGTCGCGATCGAGATGTATACAAGCTGGCCGATCGAAGCGCTTAAGGCGCAAGCGGTTGCGGCAAGATCCTTTGTGTTGAACAAGGGCTTCGGCTTCCAGATCGCCCATGTGGTGGATACGACGCTGAGTCAGGCCTATCAAGGAGCCGGCGTGGAAAACCCGTCTACGACGCAAGCCGTCGAGGCGACAAGAGGCGTCGTGGCGCTTCATAACGGCAAGGTCATCGAAGCGATCTATTCGTCGAGCGGGGGAGGCATGACCGCCGATGCCAGCCAGGCCTGGAACAATAGCGTCGCCTACCTGCAGCCCGTCGAGAGTCCCGACGAAATTTCGGAAGCGGGACTCAAAAGCTGGTACCACGTATCGCTCCCAAGCGGCGCCGCTGGGTATGTTCGCGAGGATCTCGTGCGTGACACGGGACGCAAGACGGACGCGGGAAGCGTCATATTGGAATCCACGACGGACGCGACGAACGTGCGCCGTCATCCCGTCATCCAGGATGCCGTCCCGGTCGTTGCCCAAATTCAAAAGGGGACGACGCTGATCGCGATCGACAAGGTGATGGAGTCCAATCCGATGAACTGGCAGCGTGGTCCCTTTACGAGCGAGGAGCTTCTAACGGTCATTAACGCTATCGCCACTCCCAAAATAACGGGACCGATTACGTCGATCGATGTAACGAAGCGAGGCCCTTCCGGTCGCGCGACGGAGGTGTCGGTCAACGGAGTGTAGCTCGGCATCGCCTCGCCGTCCGGATTGCGCGCCGCGCTCGGCGTCGGAGGTTCGTTGCCAAGCACGAAATTCGAAGTGGAGCCAACGGGACAAATCGTCATGCAAGGCGCTTCCGATACAAAGTCGACCCGGACGAACGACGCCAAGAAGCTGTACGTCATGGGCGCGGACGGGAAATCCGCGGCCTACGCGCAGGATCATCTGTACGTGCTGGACGGACAAGGCGACATGCGGGCGGCGACGCTGAGCCCCGGATTCGCGATTGCCGGGACGGGTTACGGGCACGGCGTCGGACTCTCTCAATACGGGGCTTACAGCCTTGCTGCGCAAGGGTATGACTATGAATATATTTTGCAATACTACTATAAAGGCATTACGTTAGCTAAGGAATGATGACTTCGATATGAACGCGGAAATGTTCGACTTTGAATTGCCGGAGGCGTTGATCGCCCAGACGCCGCTCGCCGAGCGGACGGCCTCCAGATTGCTTATGCTGGACAAAACGACGGGCGGGATCCGGCACGGCGTATTTACCGATTTGGCCGAACGGCTCGGCAAAGGGGATGTGCTCGTGCTCAACAATACGAGAGTGCTCCCCGCAAGGCTTATGGGCGCCAAGCTCGATACGGGCGCGAAAGCGGAGCTGCTGCTGTTGAAGCAGCTTGGCGAAGATCGTTGGGAGGCGCTCGCGAAGCCTGGCAAACGATTAAAGGAGGGAGCCGTGATCGCCTTCGGGGACAACGGGGCGGGAGAGCCCTTGCTGCTCGCCGACGTCGTGTCCGAAGGCGAAATGGGCGCGCGGGTCGTGCGATTCCGTTACGAAGGGATCTTCCAAGAGCTGCTCGACAGGCTTGGCGAGATGCCGTTGCCTCCGTACATAAAAGAACGGCTGGAGGAGCGCGAGCGGTATCAGACGGTTTACTCCAAGCATCAAGGCTCGGCGGCGGCTCCTACGGCGGGATTGCATTTTACGGAGAGCTTCTTGCGGCAGCTGCAAGACAAAGGCGTCAAGTTGGCATATGTCACGTTGCATGTAGGACTCGGCACGTTCCGTCCGATGACGGCGGAGCGCGTGGAGGATCATGAGATGCACTCCGAGTATTATGAGCTGGATGAGGAGAACGCCGCGCTGCTGAGCGAAGCCAAAGAAGCGGGAAACCGCATCGTGGCGGTAGGCACGACGTCAGCAAGGACGCTTGAGACGGTGGCAGGCAGATTCCCAGATGGGAGGATCGAAGCATGCAGCGGCTGGACATCGATCTTTATTTACCCGGGTTACGAATTCAAGCTGGTAGGCGCGTTGCTGACCAACTTTCATCTGCCGAAGTCGACGCTTGTCATGCTCGTCAGCGCATTGGCGGGCAGGGAGCACATTATGCGCGCGTACGGAGAAGCGATCGAAAGGGAATACCGCTTCTTTAGTTTCGGCGACGCCATGTTTATCGAATAATAGATCCAATAACGGACCGAGTCCCGCGAAGGGGGAAGTCCGCAAGAATAGGAAGCGTGCAGAGTGGCAGTCAAATACGAATTTATTAAACAATGCAAACAATCCGGAGCCAGGCTGGGACGCGTCCATACGCCGCACGGCATCATCGACACGCCGACGTTTATGCCGGTGGGCACGCAGGCAACGGTCAAGACGATGAGTCCGGAAGAACTTAAAGACATGGATGCCCATATTATTTTGAGCAATACGTACCATC
>JAQSXN010000143.1 GCA_029256665.1 Paenibacillus sp. | reverse complement strand
TCTGAGAACTCTGAGGAGAGCAAATTTTGCTGAATTTTGGTTCCATGCAAGGCGCGTTTGTGAAGGCGTACCCGGGTGCCCGCCTACGCAAACGGAACGAAGCAGGGGGCGAAAAGGCGGTGAAAGGTGCCACTGAACGGGTTTTCAGACACGCCCTAGTTGTCGATATGCAGAATAATGATGTTAGATGTTTTTTTCTTGGTTGGATTCGACAACTCGTCTTTCCACTTCTGGCCTCTTACAAGGTCCTTGAGCGCGCGGAAATCGCCGGAACTCATCCCTTCGTCGACGGCGTCGCGCAGAATCGAATGCCATTCTTCGTCCATGACATCCTCCACCCATACCCTGGGCGGGAGATCCTCCCCCAACAGATATTCCATATTCGTATCCAGATGGTAGGCGATCTTCGCCAGCACCTGGAGGGAAGGATTGTTCTGCACGTTTCGTTCGATGTAGCTCAAATACGATTTCGACACGCCCGCCAAATCCGCGAGTTTCGTTATCGAGTATCCCTTCTTTTCCCTAAGCGTTTTAATCCGTTCCCCAATCATAGTATTCTCCTTCAATCAGAATAGATCCGTATCGTTGGCGGCTGCGTTAACGGGTGTCGGAAGTCGTTATAACGGAAGATCTATTTCATTGTAGTTCTTTAAAGAGAACAGGTCAAGTGCTGATATGTCTAGCTTTTTATGAGAAATCTTTTATCTTATTCGTTATAGTGAACAAAAAAAGACCGGATATCCGGTCCCGTTCTCATGCCTTATGCCGAACGCCTGTTGACGAGCGCCTCGTCCGTAATGCGCCTTATGTCGACCGGGGATACGATCTCGTCGTTCACCATATCCGGCAGGATGCAGTCCAGGAAATAGTCGACGCAATGCAAACGAATTCCCGCGATTTTTATCAAGGCTTGGCGATACATTTCGATAAATTCCTTCTCGGTATTACCCCGCTTAAGCTCGGCGAACGCCTCGTACACCTGATCCAATTTGTCCGCGACCTCGAGGATCAAGCCTTCCATCGATTCGTCTTTCCCTTCCCGCAGCTGCTGGCGGAATATCGACTTAAACTCTTCAGGAATATTTTCATCGATGAAACGCTCCACCATTCCTTCTTCAACTTGTTGAATCAATGCTCTAAGCTCTCTTGAAGCATGCTTCACGGGCGTCTTGATGTCGCCGATAAAGATTTCGCCGTAATCGTGGCTGCTCGTAATCTCGTAAAGCTTCTTCCAATCGACGGCTGCGCCGTTTCGTTCTTCGATATCCGCCAGCGTCTTCGCGTATTGTACTACCTTCCAGGAGTGCGCGGCGACGCTATGTTCCTCGAATTTGAACTTGCCGGGACATCTGTAGATTCTCTCGAGCTCGTTGAGCGACCGAAAATAATGATGAATGCCCATATGGAATTGCCTCCTTGCCTCGACTAGGCTGCGTATAATGGAACAAGTTAAAGCTCCCTGTCAGTATACCGCCGCATTGTCAACACAGGATGAAAGCTAATCGCGCCTTTCGTTAAACGCGAGCGGGAAGCGCGCAAACAAAAATGGCCATGAATAGGGCATACCGCCGCTGCTCATCGCCATAAATGGTTTTGCATGAGTTTGATATAACGCAACGTCTAACCGATCAACGCAACCAGGCTCTTAAACTCCAATTCCTCGAACTTGCTTAGCACAAGCTGGCGGTCGTATTGCCAGCCGCAGTTGTCGATATGCGTATCAAGCGGCGCGTCGCAGCGAATCGTCGCGAGCTCACGGGACAGATGCAGCATCTCGAGATCGGCTTCGATTTTGGCCCGGATCGTCTTGGAGATTAACTCGAGGTTCGCCAGCAGTCCGTCGATGGAGCCATGCTCCTGAATAAGCTTGAGCGCCGTCTTCTCTCCGATGCCCCGTACGCCCGGATAATTGTCGCTGGTGTCGCCCATAAGCCCTTTGATGTCGATGACTTGCGGCGGCGTCAATCCGCGTTCCGCGAATAACACCTCCGGCGAATACACCATATAGTTGCCGATGCCCTTCTTCATAATGGCGACGGAAACGCGCTCATCGACCAGTTGCAGAAGATCGTGGTCGCCTGTCACGATATAAACGTCGGCAACCTCCTTAAACTTGGCAGCCAGCGTGCCGATACAGTCGTCCGCCTCATAGCCCTCGATGCCGACGTTCGGAACGCCGAAGCTCGCGACGACCTCCTTGACGAGATCGAATTGCGGAACCAGATCCTCCGGTGCGGCCGGCCTGTTCGACTTATACCCGTCATATTGCTCCGTCCGGAACGTCTTGCTGCCCATATCCCAACAGCAGATGACGTGCGTCGGATCGAATTTCGTGATGGCGTCCATAAAATAGCGAACGAAGCCATGCACCGCATTCACCGGCAAGCCGCTGCTCGTCCGGCGGATGCTGCCCGTAAACGATGTGGCGAAATAGGCGCGAAACAGAATCGCCATGCCATCGACCAACAATACTCTATGTCCGTTCATGCGTAAGTTCAACTCCCGCTCCTGCCTTGCATGCGCAAGGTCCAATTAATTAGATCCCGTGTTTGCCAACACATACTCTCTTCTATCCTACCATATCGCGGCGCTTAAGAAATGCACCGATTCTTGCCGCCGCTTCCAGCAAACGGTCTTCATCCTCCACCAAGGCAATGCGAACGTAACCTTCGCCTTCCGCGCCGAACGCTTCTCCCGGGATGACGACGACGCCCGTTTGCCGCAACAAATGCCGCGAGAACGTTCTCGAGCTCCAGTCGTCGCCGTTCTCGTCGCGAAGCGCTGGCAGCTTGGCCCACACGAACATCGTGGCTTTCGGCGCTTCAACCTCCCACCCCTGCTCTCGCAGCGCTTCTACCAGTATGTCCCGTCTGCGTTCGTAAATAACGCCCGCTTTGGGATAGGCTGGTCCGCCGTTTGGAGACATGGCCTCGCGAAGCGCGGCGATTCCGGCTTCCTGCACGGGATCGAACACCCCGTAATCGATGTTTCCCTTAAGCTCGCGCAAAGCGCCTACCGCGTCCCGATTGCCGACGAGAAACCCGATCCGGCAGCCCGCCATATTAAAGCTCTTGGACAGCGAGTGGAACTCGACCGCTTGCCCGAGGGCTCCCGGCACCTGGAGAACGCTCGGCGGCTCCAGACCGTCGAAGCCCATCTCGGAATAGGCGAGATCATGAACGACCAGCACGTCATGCCGGCGGGCCTTTGCGATCAGCCGTTCGAAAAAGCTAAGGTCCGCGACCGCCGACAATGGATTGTTGGGGTAATTCAACAGGATAAACGACGCCGCATCCCATCTCTCGTCCGCTATGGAATCCAGATCGGGCAAGTAGCCGTTCTCCTCGCGCAGCGGCAAAAAGACGGGCTCGACGCCGGCCAACGCCATCGAAGCCGCGTAGATCGGATACCCGGGATCCGGGACGAAGGCGGTATCTCCGGGGTCGCAAACCGCCATGGCCAGATGGGCAAGTCCGTCCTGCGAGCCCATCAGCGTCACGATCTCGGTCACCGGGTCGACTTGCACCCCGAATCGATACGCCATCCATGCGGCCGCCGCTTCCTTGAACGGCATGCCGCTGCTTGTCGCGGGATACGCGTACATATCTTCCCGCAGCGCGGCCTCGCCGAGAGCCTGCCGGACCTTTAACGTTGGCGGCCGGTCGGGACTGCCGATGCCGAGATCGATGATATCGGTCCCGCCTGACGCCGCTTCCCGCTTCCACGCCGCAACCTCGGCGAAGATCGATGACCCCAGCCGCGAAAGCCGATTCGCGCGGAATCTGTTCGTATGCAGCTGCTTCATCGTTTCCCCCAGGCCTCTTCGTATTGATCTTCCTTGTAGCCGATCGTCACTTGTTTGCCGTCCGTCGCGATCGGGCGTTTGATCAGCATGCCGTGCCGCGACAGCAGCTCCAGCTTCTCGTCGTCCGTCATCGACGGCAGCTTGTCCTTCAGTCCTAATTCCCGATACACCTCGCCCGATGTATTGAACAGCTTCTTCAGCTCGAAGCCTCCGAGCCCCATAAGCGCCTTAAGTTCAGCCGCGGTTGGCGTTTCTTCGTTGATGTCGCGAATAACGACCTCGTTCCCCTTTTCCTTAAGCGACTTCACGGCCGCTTTGCATGTGCTGCATTTGGGATATAGGATGATGGTTACTTGTTGCCCCTGGCTCAACGCGATTTCTCCTCTCATTGGTCGTTCAAAAAGTCCGCTTCCCATTACGAAGTTATGCCTAGAAGCTTACTCGACATCGAATATGAAATGCAGCCGAACCTTCCGGTACTCACGTAGCGCTGCTACGCTCCGTTCCTCTGTTTCTACCTGCCTTCCATCTTCTCGGTACTGAGAACCGAACTTTTTGAACTTTCATCTTGAAGGCAGTTCAAAAAGTCCGCTTCCCATTACGAAGTTATGCCTAGAAGCTTACTCGACATCGAATATTGAATGTTTGTTTTACTCGGCATGTCGGCGAAGCGTCTCCTCCAAACGAAGCAGCTCGGACGGAAGCGGCGCATGCCACGTCATCCTGTCCTTCGTCAGCGGATGAACGAAGCTGAGCGTCTCCGCATGGAGCGCATGCCTGCCTGCGGTTGCCTCCCACGCCTCGACGCCGCCTCCGTCCGGACCGTATAGCTTGTCCCCGATGAGCGGACAGCCGATATAACGCATGTGGACGCGGATTTGATGAGTTCTTCCCGTTTCCAGCTTCAGCTTGACCGCCGATGCCGTCCATCCCGCGGCACCGCTCTCCGCCGAGTCCTGCCATGCTTCGAACGTCTCCGCCGTCTCGTAATGCGTAACGGAGGGATAACCGTCCGCACGGACGACGCGCAGATGCGGCCGCTCCGTATCCCTGTCGATCGGCGCGTCGACGGTGCCGTTAACGGGATCCGGCCGGCCATATACGTATGCGCGATAACGTTTGTCCACTTCTCCGGCTTGCAGCTGCTCGGATACTTGCTGATGGACATACCCCGTCTTCGCGATGGCGACGAGCCCTGACGTCTCTTCGTCCAGCCGATGGATCGGCCGGAAGCGCACGCGCTCGCCGCGCTCCTTCCAATGGTAGACGACCGCGTTCGCGAGCGTTCCGGTATAATGCCCATGCGTTGGATGAACGACCATGCCGGCCGGTTTGTTGACGATTAGCAGGCTATCGTCCTCGTAGACGATTTCGATCGGGATATCCTCCGGCAGGATGTCGTCCGACTCCTCCCGCTCCATGCGCAGCCGGATCACGTCTCCCTCGCTCACCTTGGCCGATGTGTACACCCGTTCTTCGTTCAGCGTAAGGCCATGCTCCGTCAGCTTGACCTGCGACAGCAGCTTGCGGGATACGCCGAGGCGCCTCTCCAGCACCGTCCGGACTTCCTTGCCGGCATCCACCGCTTCGACCACGACTTCCAGCGGTGGATAATACATGTTATCCAGCAACCTCATCACTCATTTCTTCCGTTCAGTTTTCCCTTTGGCCTTGCGGAACACGTCCGCGCTCCGAACGTACTCCGTGTCGGGTTCTCCAAGCTTAGCGTTCGCGTACCGCGCTGCCGCGAACAGGAAGTCGGACAGCCGATTCAGATAGATCAGCACGTCCCCGTTAACGGGATGTTCTCCTGCGAGCGTCACGACGCGCCGTTCCGCGCGCCGGCATACCGTCCGGCAGACATGCAGCGAAGAGGAAGCCGCGCTTCCGCCAGGCAAAATAAATTTCGTGATTTCCGGCGACTCCGCCACGTACCCGTCCATCCACCGCTCCAGCCGCTCCGCCGGAGAACCGTCCATCTTGAACGGGACACCCGCCTGGGCATAAGCCAAGTCGGAGCCGCAATCGAACAGCTCCTGCTGAATATCGATCAGCCTGCCTGCCAGCTCGCGCAGCCGCTCATGTCTTGCCGCTTCCGCCGCCGCGGCTCCGACAAAGCTGTTGAGCTCGTCGATCGTGCCGTAGGCTTCGACGCGGGCATCGTCCTTGCGCACTCTGCCTCCGATAAGCGAAGTTTCTCCCTTATCTCCCGTTCTCGTATACAATTGCATCTTCCCCGCTCCTCTCCTATTAGTGGTTGTTCAAAAAGTTGTTCACTCATCGATATAACAAACAGCAGGCCGGACAATCTCCCGACCTGCTGATGTCTGCTCTAGCCCTTCAACTTATGAACGAAATTGCCGATCCGGTCGATCGCTTCCGTCAGCTGGGAAACGGATGTCGCGTACGAGCATCTGAGATGGCCCTCGCCGCCAAGTCCGAATACGTCGCCCGGGACTGCCGCGACTCCCGCTTCCTCCAACAGCCGCTGCGCGAACACTTCGCTGCTGAGGCCCGTCGATGCGACGGAAGGGAACGCGTAGAACGCGCCTTGCGGTTCGTGGCACTTGAGCCCGATATCGCGGAAGCCCTTCACGACGAGCCGCCGCCGTTGATTGTAGGACTCCACCATCCGGTCCTTCTCCTCCATGCCGTTCTGAAGCGCTTCGAGCGCCGCGTATTGCGCCATGATCGGGGCGCACATAACGGTATATTGATGGATCTTGAGCATGGCGGCAAGCAGCTCGGAGTGCCCGCACATATAGCCCATGCGCCAGCCCGTCATCGCGAACGCCTTGGAGAAGCCGCTGACGAGAATCGTGCGATCCTTCATGCCGGGCACGGCTGCGAAGCTGACATGCTTGGAACCGTACGTCAGCTCGGCATAGATTTCGTCGGAGATGACGATCAGATCGTTTTCCTCCACGACCTTGGCGATCGGCAGCCAATCCTCGTAAGTCATGATGCCGCCCGTCGGGTTGCTCGGATAACATAAGATAAGGACCTTGGACCGCGGCGTGATGACTTTCCGCAGCGCCTCCGCCGTCAGCTTGAATTCGTCTGCCGCATGAGTCTCGATTCCGACGGGAACGCCTCCGCTGAGCGCCGTAATAGGCGAATAAGAAATGTAACAAGGCTCCGGAATCAGGATTTCGTCTCCGGGAGCGATCAGCGCGCGGAGCGCGAGATCGATCGCCTCGCTGCCGCCAACCGTCACGATGACTTCGTTCGCGGGATTGTAGGGGGTATTGAACGAATCATTCAAGTATTGGCAGATGGCTTCGCGAAGTTCCGGCATGCCGGCGTTCGACGTATATTGCGTCTTTCCCTTCTCCAGCGCGTGAACGGCGGCTTCCCGCACATGCCATGGCGTAACGAAGTCGGGCTCTCCGACGCCGAGCGTAATGACATCCTTGCGCGTGCTCACCAAATCAAAAAACCGACGGATGCCCGACGGTTTGATGCCTCTGACCAGCGGAGACAAATACTCGCTCATCGATTGCCGCCGATCAGGTCCCGAGGTCACTTCCAGTCCCTCTTTCATCATTTCCGCCACCTTCTTATCGTTACGGCGATACCATCAACCGATGGTCACCTTCGTGTTCTTCGAAGATGATGCCGTCCTGTTTATATTTTTTGAGGATGAAGTTCGTTTTGGTCGACAGAACCGCATCGATCGGCGATAACGTATTCGACACGAAGGAAGCGACCTCCTTCAAGTTTTTCCCTTCGATCTCCACCAGCAGATCGTAAGCTCCGGACATCAAATATACGGATTTCACTTCCGGATACAAATAGATGCGTTCCGCGATGCCCTCGAACCCTCTGCCTCGTTCCGGCGTAATTTGAACCTCGATCAAAGCGGTTACCTTCTCGTCGTCCACCTTGCTCCAGTTCACGACGGTCGCGTATTTCACGATGACATGGTTGTCCTCCATCGCGGCGATGGCTTCCTTTACGTCCTCCGCGGGCGCGCCGACCATCGTCGCGATCAGCTCCGCGTCCCTGCGGGCGTCTTCCTTGAGCAGTTCCAACACTTTCAACTGTAGTTCCGTCATCTTCATACTCCTTCCGACTCGCCTCCGAGTTATAACGAATATTTTACAAGATATTGCGGGTTCCTGCAAAGGAAAATGAAAAAGACCCCGAAGGGTCTTTAGATGCAGTTCAAAAAGTACTGAAAACCAAACTTTTTGAACACTCCTTTAATTGAAGTAAGACTGTTGCTGTGTTTGGCTTCCTTGCTGTTGCTGACCTGCCGGCACGTACATGGATTGCTGCTGTCCGCCCAGATTCTGCTGAAGGAATTGTTTCGTTTGCTGCTGCGTCTGCTTGTAGTGTTGCGCCTGCTTGTCCAACTCCTGGCGAAGCGCCGGGGATGCCGCATTATACATGTTCGCCTGCTGCAACGCCGTGAACAGCT
>JAQSXN010000142.1 GCA_029256665.1 Paenibacillus sp. | reverse complement strand
GAACAACCATCTCCAAGACAGCGACTCCAGAATCAAGCCGGACAAAGTCGGGCCGATGGCCGGCGCGAACATGATAACCAGACCGATACTGCCCATCGCCGCGCCGCGTTTCTCCGGCGGGTAGAGGACGAGGATCGTATTCATCATGACCGGCAGCATAAGACCGGTACCGAAGGCTTGAATGATACGTCCGCCGAGCAGGAACGAGAATTGCGGGGCAACGGCGCAGACCAACGTTCCGATGGAGAATAAAATCATGGCTCCAAGGAACATCTGTCTCGTCGTAAACCATTGCACGAGCAAGGCGGATGCCGGAATAAGAACGGCAACGACAAGCATGTAGCTTGTCGACAACCATTGAATGGTTGTATAAGCGATATTAAATTCCTTCTGAAGATCGACGAACGCGATGTTCAGCAAGGTTTCGTTCAGAATGGAGAAAAATGCGCCGATAATCAGCGAGATGAGAATCGGCAACCGTTTGATATTGCTCAGATCGATCGATCCGGGGCTTGGTGCGGTTGCTGCGCTTTGCATGGATGGTACCCTCCGTATCCGGTATGAATATAATTTCTTTTTCTCGTGGTGTTCAAAAAGTTCAATTTTGATCCTTCTCGGTACTGAAAATCGAACTTTTTGAACGTTTACTTTTATTGTGACCTTAGCGGTCTTCTGCCATTCCGTGCAGCAGAACATGGATGGCGGCGCGATATAGCTCCAGCGCGTCCAACGGGTTCATGCCGCTTGTCGTTTCCCCGATGCCTCGAAGCATTCCTTCTAATATAATGCCGTATTGCTTGGCGTTGCCGGGCCGGAACTCGCCGCTGGCGATTCCCTCCTCGAACAACCTTTCGTAGAAGAGGCGGTTCTTTTTGATCTTGGCCGCGATTGCGACCTTGACGCTGCCCGACACTTCCGCATTGTCGGCCATAAACTCGCACGCCGCCTTATATAGCGGGTGGGCGAGACCGTGTTTGATCGAGAATTCGATGACGCCGAACAATTGATCGGCAACGGAAGCGAAGCTCGACTTGTGCTTTTCCCAATTTTCGTACCATTCCTTCTCGTAGATCTCCGAGATATGCAAGAATAGATCTTCTTTGCTTCTGAAATGGTAATAAATATTGGCCTTGCTGCACAGCGAAGCGGCCGCCATCTCCTCCAAGGAAGCGGCATTGTATCCCTTCTTGGCGAATAAGTCGCAGGCGACATCCAGTATGCGTTGTTTGGTATCTTCGCTTTGCTGTTGTTTTTTGTTCAAAATTCACCTCGTTTCCAGTGCGTATACTAGGGCCGACACATATTACTGAACGCTAAGTCAGTATTTTATCACGGGCGGAAGCTTTAGGCAATCGGTCCCGGGACTGAGGGCTGATGGATTTGTTTTCATTTTCGGAGAGGTAGTTTATAATAGTTGGGAACCGAGGTAGGCCATGTACGGATAATTCGCCGGGAGCGTGATGAGCCTGAATCTGCCGAATGTATTGACGTCACTGCGTTTCGTCTTGATTCCTGTCTATATTGGAATTTTCGTCAGCGGACACATGATTCCCGCATTTCTTGTCGTGGTTGCCGCCGGAGTCACGGATGTGCTGGACGGCCATATCGCCAGAAGGTACGGACAAGTCACCCCCGCCGGGGAGATGCTGGATCCGCTTGCCGACAAGCTGATGCTCTTTACCGTGATCGTGTCGCTGCTCGTATCGGGCCATATTTCCTGGTGGGCGGCCGGCGCGATGTTTTTGCGGGATCTGGGAATGATAGCCGGAGGGCTGGTTTCCCACTTTCGCAAGAAAAAGAACGTGCCCGCCAATTGGATGGGGAAATTGACCACGGTCCTATTTTACGCCGCAATCATGTTTATATTCTTCGAGGCGCCCTTCGCCGGCGCTTACTTGTGGGTCGTCATCGCCTTTTCGTTCCTGACCACTTTCGTATACATGGCTTCATACCGTTCGCTTAATACGCCGGGACCCAAGACGCCGTCCCTGTAATTTGGCAGAAACTAGGACGAACGACCGTAGTGAACGACATCAACTTATGAGATGCTTACATAAATCATTTCAAGGCTTTAATGAATTCGACAAAGTTCAAAAAGTTCGGTTTCCAGTGCCGAGAAGATTGAATGAAGCTAGTAACTGAGGAGCGGAGCGTAGCAGAGCTACGTGAGCACCGGAAGGTTCGGCTGCATTCAATATTCGACGTTCGAATCGGCATCTTGAGATACCTCGTAATGGGAAGCGGACTTTTTGAACTACCTCTTCAGGGCAGAAAGAGGCTTGGCGTCTGAACGCTTCTGGTTCGGCCGCCAAGCCCCCTTATCTTAACCTTGGCGAACTGCAGTTTCGCGAAGGATATCTACAGTCTTTCTGAAATGCCAGGAAATTATAAGCTGCGGCTTATATATAATCGAGAGGAGTCTAACGGATGCTTGATATTAACCAAATCCAAGAAATTATTCCGCACCGGCCGCCGTTCTTGCTTATTGACCGGATCGTAGAGGTGGAGCCGGGCGTCAGAGCCGTGGGCATCAAAAACGTGACGATGAACGAGCCGCATTTTGTCGGCCACTTCCCGGGATACCCGGTCATGCCTGGCGTATTGATCGTAGAGGCGCTTGCGCAGGTGGGCAGCGTGGCCATGTTGATGGTCGAGGCGAACAAGGGCAAGCTCGGCTTCTTTGCCGGCATCGACGGTTTCCGGTTTCGCGGCCAGGTTACGCCTGGCGACACGCTGACGCTGGAAGTGCAGATTACGCGCCTTAAAGGGCCTATCGGCAAGGGACAAGCTACCGCGAAGGTAGGCGACAAGGTCGTGGCGGAAGGCGAATTGATGTTTGCGCTGTCGGATCGGACCTAAATAAAGAGAAACCAAATCAAAGAGTGGCGGAGGAGATCTGCATGAGAACAAACCAAGAAATCATGGAGCATTATGAGGCGTGGCTGGGAGATGCAATGATCGACGCGGAGACGAAGGCTGAGCTTAGCGGTCTCTCCGGACAAGAGAAGGAGATCGAGGACCGCTTCTACCGCAATCTGGAATTCGGCACCGGCGGACTGCGCGGCGTCATTGGGGCGGGAACGAACCGGATGAACATATACACCGTTGGCAAAGCTACGCAAGGCTTTGCGAATTGGCTCCTGTTGCAGAAGGAATCGCCTTCCGTCGTCATCGCGCACGATTCGCGCAGAATGTCGCCGGAATTTTCGCTTGGCGCGGCGCTCGTGCTTGCCGGCAACGGCATCAAGACGTATCTGTTCCGCTCGCTGCGTTCGACGCCTCAGTTGTCCTATTCGGTAAGATCTCTTGGCGCGACGGGCGGCATCGTCATCACCGCTAGCCATAACCCGCCGGAATATAACGGATATAAGGCATACGGCGCCGACGGCTGCCAGCTGATCCCCGAGGATGCGGAGCAAGTGATCGCGGCCATCGCGAAGATCGAAGGTCTTGGCGAAGTGAAAAGATTGACGCAAGAAGAAGCCGAAGCGCAGGGATTGCTTGTATGGCTGGATGAGGAAGCGGACCGCAGCTACGTCGAGACGGTTGTCGGAGAGAGCCTGAACCGAGAGTTGCTGCAAGGCGAGCTTGGCGAAACATTCAGCGTCGTATTCACTCCGCTGCACGGTACCGGCAATATTCCGGTTCGCGAGGTGCTTAAAGGCGCAGGCTTCCGCAACGTGCATATCGTGGCCGAACAAGAACAGCCGGACGGCAATTTCAGCACGGTGAAATCGCCGAACCCCGAGGAGCGCGAAGCGTTTACGCTGGCGATCGAGCTGGCGAAGAAGGTGAACGCGGACATTATTATCGGCACGGATCCCGATGCCGACCGCATGGGCGCGGTCGTCAAAAACAACGAGGGCGAATACGTGGTGCTGTCGGGCAATCAATCCGGAGCGATCATGGTTTATTATAAGCTCGGCTTGCTTCGCCAGCGCGGCTTGTTGCCGGATAACGGCGTCGTAGTCAAAACGATCGTGACGAGCGAGATGGGCGCGGATATCGCGAAGTCGTTTGGCGCTGAAGTAGAGAATACGCTGACCGGCTTCAAATACATCGGCGAAAAGATGACTCGCTACGAGCAAACGGGCGAGCGCGCCTTCCTGTTCGGATACGAGGAGAGCTATGGCTACCTCAGCGGCACATACGCCCGCGACAAGGACGCGATCGTCGCCTCGCTCTTGATCTGCGAAGCGGCCGCGTATTACAGCAGCCAAGGCAAGACGTTATACGACGTGCTTCTGGAGCTGTATGCGGAATTCGGCTCTTATCTGGAAGGTTTGGAGTCGCGAACGTTAAAAGGCATTGACGGCGTGCAACAGATCGGCGCGATCATGAATGATTGGCGACAGTCGCCGCCGACCGAGATCGGCGGCGTCAAGGTGACGGAAGTGCTCGACTACAGCGCAGGGCTGGACGGGCTGCGACCGGAGAACGTGCTGAAGTACCGCTGCGAGGACGGCTCGTGGTTCTGCTTGCGGCCTTCCGGCACGGAGCCGAAGATCAAGGTGTATTTTGGCGTGAAGCAGGATCGCCCGGAATCGGCTGTAACCGCGCTTGGGGCGCTCAAGGAAGCCGTTATGTCCCGCGTCGACGGCGCGCAATAAAGAGGCAACAAGCTACGAGCTGGAACGGAGGATTTACGTGCGTATGCAATGGCAGCGTTGGAATCGGCAAGCGAAACTATGGTTATGGGTCATCACGCTGATCGGCGTCGTGGCGGCACTGCCGCTCGGCGCGCAGAGGATGGCCATGGAGGACTCCGCCAATACGGTGGAATACGCGTTCGACTATCGGGATATCATCGAGGTCGCGGAGCACCAGGCTAAACCCGCGGAGTTCGTGGAGGAGCAGCTCGGCCTGCTCAAGGAAGCGGGCGTCAATACGATGGCCGTCTACGAAAGCTCGCTCAAGGAGCTTAGCCAGGCAGGCAGACTGACGTACTACAACGAGAAGGACGCCGCTCTACTGCAAGGCAAGCTCCCGGACGATCGGGTCAACTACACCTATATTCTGTTCGCGGGCGAAGAAGAGGAGCAGAAGGTCGGGAAAGTCGTTCGCGAAGCGATGGACCGCCATGGCGTGCCTTACCGCGACTGGTCCTTCGGCGAGAGGAAAGGCATCGTGGCCGAGCAATCGCTGACGGCCATGCAGCTAAAGACCATGGACTTCGATCCCATGTCTCTCGACGCGATACGCGATGCGGGCTTCCGTATTCTCGCGAGATTCTCGGATCGGGTTGTTCCTTACGACGCCGCAAGGACGGATGCGCAGCTGTCCATGCTTAAGGAGTATGGCGTGACCAGGCTGCTGTTCGACGGCGAGAAGGCCAAGGGCGCCAGCGACCAAGGCCAGCTTAAGAGCTTGGACAGCTTCGGCGAACTGCTCAAGCAATACGATATCGGGCTGACGGCGATCGAAAATTTGAAAAAACCGCAGCAAGGCATTCATAAATTGGCTTATTTGACGGATTATAACGTGGTGAGGGTGTACTCCCTATCGCCGGAAGACAGCATCGAGATGACGCCTCACGGCATCGCCGATCGTTTCCTGCTTGCCGCGAAGGATCGCAATATCCGGATGTTCTTCCTTAATTCGATGCTTCAATCCAGCATGGATACGGGCAAGCTTAACCATTCGGTGGACAAGATCGCGCTTGCGATGGGCGGTCCGGACGGCGTGATCGCGAAGCTCGAGGAGGCTGGCTTCCCGGCCGGCGAAGCTCAACCGTTCGAATATACGAACGCAAAATGGGAGAAGCCCGTCCGGGCGGTCGTAGCGCTCGGCGCCATCGCTCTGATTACGTTGCTGGTCGCTGCGTTCTTGCCGGCGGCAGCCATTCCGGTGTTCTTCTTGGGCCTTGTCGGGTCCGCGGGTCTCTATGTGCTTAATAGTTCGCTAATGGAGCAAGGACTCGCGTTGGGAGCGGCCGTGGCCGGTCCGACGCTTGCCATGATCTGGGTCATGAATCGGATCTACTCCCGTACCGTCGGCGATCGCCGCATGGTCGGGGGGGAGACCTGGAAAGTCGGCGGCGCTTCGTACGAAGGCGATGCCAAGACGCAATGGGTGTTCCCGAGCGTATCGCTCGGACATCGCATTGGCATCGCGCTTAATTGGTTCGTTGTCGGCACGTTGATTACGTTGTCGGCGGTTCCGCTCGTATTCGGCCTGCTGCATAACATCACGTACAGTCTAGTATTGGAGCAATTCCGCGGCGTTAGCGTGTTGTTCTTCGGCCCGCTGTTCTTGGTCGCCATCTACGTCTTCCTGTACGAGGGAAGCGACGGACACGGCGTCATCCGCCGCGCGGCCTTGATTCTGTCCCGTCCGATTACGTTGCTATGGGTCGTGGGAGCAATCGTGGTCGGCGCGATCGGCTTTTACTACATCTCGCGTTCCGGCAATGCCGGACAAGTGTCTTCGATCGAGCTTCTGTTCAGAAACTGGCTCGAATCGACATTCGGCGTACGCCCGAGATTCAAGGAATTTATGCTGGGTCATCCGCCGCTGCTGCTGGGATTATTTCTCTCGATTCGATATCGCGCGGCTTGGGTACTCATTATCGTAGGCACAATGGGACAATTGTCGATGGTTAGCACGTTTACCCACTTGCACACGCCGCTGTACATCTCGATCATTCGCACGCTGCTCGGTCTCGGGGCCGGCATTCTGATCGGTCTTGTCTGCATCGGCGCGTGGATCGTATTGGAAGGAGCTTGGCGCAGATGGGTTCAGCCTCACATTCGCAAACCGTCCGCATAGCGATATCCGGGTATTACGGATTCCGCAACAGCGGCGACGAAGCGGTCCTGCGCTCGATCTTGCTGGCGCTGGAAGAGCAAGGCGCCGCGCAAGGCGTGCGCGTCCAACCGATCGTGCTTAGCGGCGATCCGGAGTTGACGAGCGCCATGTACGGCGTGGAAGCCGCGCACCGGATGCGGCCGGCCGACATCCTGCGGACGCTTCGCGGCTGCGACGGCTTGATCAGCGGCGGCGGCAGCTTGCTGCAGGATGCGACGGGCGCGATGACGATTCCGTATTACACCGGAATCATGAAGCTGGCGCAGCTGCTCGGCAAGCCTACGTTCGCGTACGCGCAGGGCATCGGCCCGGTAAACCGTAGCTGGATGGCCCCGCTTATCCGCGGCGTCATGCGGCGCAGCGCGTACGTGTCCGTGCGCGACGCCGAGTCCGCCGCGCTGCTGGCGCGCATCGGCGTGCCGGCGGACCGGATCGAGCTCGTGCCCGATCCGGTGATGGGGCTGCCGTTGCCCGCTGGCGCGGCGGCCAAGGTCCTTCGCATCCGCGGCAACGGAGAGCTTGCCGCATCTGCATATCCCGCTGACGATCGCGCGGATCACGCTTCGGCAGCGGGCGTTCGGCCGGCGGTTGGCGCCGCATCGGCCGTGAGCGCTCATGCCGCAGCGGATGCGGCGGCTTCGTCGGCTCAGCGGCGGTCGCCCGAGAGCGAAGCGGTAGCCGTGCCGCAGCCGGACGCCGTGCTGCTGGAAGGCGCCGCTGCCGAGCCGCCGATCGTCGGCGTCTCGCTGCGCCGCTGGCGCGAGGACGGCGCCGACATGGCGCGCGCCGCGGAGGCGCTGGTCGCGCTCTCGAAGCGCAAGCCCGTGCGGCTGCGCTTCCTGCCGTTCCATACCCCTTCCGACCGCGTAACGTCGGAAGAGGTGATGGAACGGCTGCGCGGCAGGCTCGGCGAGGGAAGCTCCGCCGAGCTGGCCGAGCCCGGCGACGACCCGCAGCAGATGCTGCTTGCCGTCGCCGAGTGCGACGCGCTGTTCGGCATGCGCCTCCACGCGCTCATCTATGCGGCGGGTCGCATGGTGCCGATGCTTGGCCTGTCGTACGATCCCAAGATCGACCAGTTTTTGCAGCGCATCGGTCTCCGGGCAATCGGCACGACGGACGAGTTGAACCCCGACTCGTTCGCGGAAGCGGCTTGTTCGTTGCTCGACAATGCCGACGAATGGCGGCGCCAGCACGGTCCGGCCATCGACCTTTTGAAGCAACAATCGCAACAACCGGCGCAACAAATCATTACCAAATTGCGTCAATATAGATCGAGGTGATTTCCTCAATGTCGAAACAACCACCAACCGTGCCGATCTTTGGCATACCGTTCTCGAAGATGACCATGGACGAGACGGTCCGTTATTTGACGACGGCAATCGAGGAAGGGCGCCAGACGCATGTCATTACGGCTAATCCGAT
>JAQSXN010000141.1 GCA_029256665.1 Paenibacillus sp. | reverse complement strand
CGGATTGCGCCGCGCGTTCGGCAATCGAAGCGTGCTGCGCACCGCCTTGTCGGAGCGGGATGACGCGGCCATGATCCGCCGCGAAGGGAGCGATCGTCCAGGAATACGGCCAATTCGATGAATGGCATGCATCTTTCGCAGCCACCGGGCCCGCCGCCCTCGGCATCCGCTCCGCAGGGCATTCGAGCCTGGCGCGTAGGCTCGCTGTCGATGGGCATAACGCTTATACTGATGGGAACCGCGTTCGCCGTCTCGCTCTGGCAGGAGACCGAAGCGCATGAGCTGCTGCTCTGGGTGGCGCCTATCGTCTTTATTCTGCTTGGGTTGGAGCTGCTGTTATATCTCAAAATGTCGGGCAGCAGGGACACGATCGTTCGCTATGACTGGATCAGCGTCTTTTTTGTGGGCATGATCGGAGCGGCAAGTCTGGTGCTGGCGCTGCTGATGTCGACGGGCGTCTTCGACGAGCTGCGTTCCGGCATGCAGATGACCCAGCGCACGGCCTTCGTCGAGACGGAAGGCGTGCCGATCCCGGCAGAAGTGAAGAAGGTCGTCATCCAAGCGACGGACGGCGTAACGTGGAACGAGACGGAGACGCGCGAAGCCCGCTTGATGGGACAGATCCGATACTGGTCGAAGGAGCCGATCTCTTCTATTAATAAGGATATTTGGCGGACGGAAGTTATCGGAGATACGATGTTTATCGTCGTGGGCTCCATTCCCCGCAGAGACGGCGGCTTCGTCAACGACGCCGTGCGACCGATGCTTATTCTGACCCTGCCCAAAGGGCTCGAGGTTGAGGTGCAAAATTATTAAATAGGAAGGCGCGGTCTCCGTCGGCGGAAACCGCGCCTTTTTTCTCGCTATCCCAACGCTTCCTTCACCTTTTCCATCGAGGAGACGATGCGGTACATGCCTCGCAGCGGCTCGTAGCCGAGCTTGCGGTTAATGGCCAGTATGGGATCGTTCATAGAGTCGTTATCCGTCCGAATATAATGGGCGCCGATCCGTCTGCCTGCGCGAATCGCTTCCAGCTTGAGCGCCAGCGCAACTTGCTTGCCCCGGTAAGCTCTGTCGACTCCCGTGTACTCGTGATACATGCCGCACGTCGCTTCTATATGAAGCACGTTGGTCATGCCCACGAACCGGTCGCCAGCTGCCGCGATGAACACGAGCTCGGAGCGATAGCCGTCCACCTCGAGGTACCATTTCTTCCACTGATCAAAATCGGGCACATCGCCTAAGAAGCTTGGAATATCCTTCATCGTTGCGGCTGCCAGATCATAGAGCTTGAACTTGCTCTCTTCGCCAGGTTCGTCCGCAAGGGTCAGCAATCGCAATCCGCTGCGCGAGAGCAAGGCTTGCGGATCCAGCTCAAGCGTACGGGAATCCACTTGTTCCAGTTGCAGCATGGACTGATAAGCATGCCGTTCCACGATAAACCCTCTGCGCACGGCAAAATGCAAGGCCTCCGGATGATCGTCCCACACCTCGGTGATCAAGGAGGCTGCTCCAAGCTTCTCCGCCCATCCGTATGCATGGCGCAGCAATGCTTCTCCTACGCCCTGCCCGCGGTACGCCGGCTTAACGACTAACGTGTTGCACAGATAACCCGGCTCCGTCCATGGCGCCCGCCACGACCATACATAACCGACGATTTCGCCGGTATTCGTGACGGCCACGCGACGCGTCCGATCATAACCGCCCAACAAACCATTGTCGTCCTTCCAGGTATGACCCGTCTCGTACAGTTTGCCATCGTCTTCCTCCAGCCGTTCGGCGGAGGTAGGCTCCGACCAGTGTCCGTTCAGCAGCTCCGCCAGCGGAGCGTAATCCTTCGGCAGGCGCAGGGGACGCAGCGTGAATGCCGCATTCGATTCGTGATTGCCGTTATGGTCGCGGATACCCTGGTTGTCGTTAATGTTCATAGGACCAACCTCCCTTTATTCAATCTACTTGAAGTATCGCGCATGAACGCCTGCGCCGGATAGGGGGAAGTTGGCTATGAAACGAACATTACCACGGAACGGATTGCATTTGTTCGGGAGCGAAACGAACACCTAGCGTTCTCCCGCCAAATGTCTGGGCAGCAAGGTCCGCACGTTATATTGCAAGACGTCTTCGACATCCGAGATTCGAAGCAGAAGACGGTCAATGTCCAGGATGCCGATGGGTTCTGTCGCTATCGAAGTTTGCCGCTCGACGTAAGCGCGCAGCGTTGGCAAATGTAGGCCGACTAAAGCTTGATTCTTCGGATGTCTGACATAGACATGATCCGGCACGCTAAGCGCAAGCAAGTCCTCATCCCATTCGTCGAGACCATGGGCTTCAAAGGGCCCGTTAAGCCTAACGTAGAGCGTTTTGCTCCAGTCCGCTCCTTTGGCGTCATGAAGCAGAATCCAGACCGGGATCTGTTGCCCCGTTTCTCCGTCTTCCTCGTAATAAACGTTCATTGTTACGTCCATGCGAGAATCCCCCTTTCACTTGCCTAGTTCGATTGTCTTCTAGACGTGTCGTTCCGATCCCTCGGCCCGGTCTGCCGTGCCAATTGCGCGAGCAGCCGTTCGGCCGCTTCGGGATTTTCGTAGCCGCATACCTTGGCCGACAGGGAAGCGAGCTTGGCGCGGAGGGTGCGGTCGGATTTCTCTTGCCGCATGCGAGCCGTGATCCGCTCCAACCTGGTTTCGGCAAAAGCCAGCGGCACGCCAAACGCGCCGGCGATCAGCCGATGATAGTGGGGCTGATATCGGAGCTGCTCGAGCTCCCGGAGCATGGGATAAGGAATGGCGCTATAGAGCTGGAAGTGAGCGGCCTGCGACTCTTGCAGATGGACGAAGGACGGGGGAAGCTGCCGCTGATCTCCCGCGTGCAGGGCCGGATGACTGAGCTCGTGGAAAAAAGCGAGCCGCTGCTCGGACTGCTCCAGATGCATGTTCAAGAAGATCATGCAATCCCCGTCTTCGTCGTAGATCACTTTCGTTTCGCCTTCCGTATAAGCAAGATGCACGCCGAAGAGGGAGGCGATATGATCCCAATCATCCAGATCCCCCGGATAATGAATCCCGTTCCTCTCATAGATCGACCCAATCCACAGCTCCATGTCCGTGGGACGGTATAGCTCGAAATCCAGCTCTTCCATGACGCTCCTCCTAAATACAAGAATGTATGTTCGTATTCATGGCCAAAAAATTAACCCGCTAGGGGGTCGGCTTGAAATATAGGAAAGTATCCGCGTTCTTCATACTTGGCCTGTATTTCTCGGACTGAAACGTGCCGCGATGCTAGAGGACGGGGCAGCCGTTTCACCTTGATGAGGGTCTTGTTGTCGTTGTTGTCGTTGTTGTCGTTGTTGTTGTTGTCGTTGTTGTTGTTGCCGTGCCAAAGCTGCCCGAACGGGCGCGTTAAGCAAGCGGGATCGTCAGGCGAAACAGGATATGCGACCCGATAGGCGTGATTCGGTATAGGCAGCCTTAATGGGTGTGGCTGGAAATCAGAAGCCAGTGCCGCTTGCTATGGCAATGAAGCGGAAGCTAATGCTGCCCTCAGTAGGCTGGTGCCGAAAAGAGGAAGCTAACGCTAGTGACGCCTGCAGGGGCTAGTCCCGAAAATCGGCAGCATCACGCTTGGCTATTGCCGCCAGCCTCCCGGTCTCTGCGCCGTTTCTCCTTGAACGCCCGGAACATCTCCAGCTCGCGCTTCAGATGCTCGGCTTCTTCCTCGTCCATCTCTTCCGGCGGTCCGCCGAGATAGGCGATGTAGACGCCGGGGTCCGCTCCGGACTCTTGCCGCTTGCCTTCGGAAGTCGACGCTGCCGGATCCGATGATAAGTCGGTCGAGTTCTCATGCTCTGCGAAAAACGGTTTGACAGGCGCTATCGCGTCCGGATTATCCGTCAGTCCCAGCAAATAATCGGCATTGGTCCGAAGCGCGTCAACGAGAACGGTCAACGTCTCGTAAGGAGGAGCGCTGCGGCCTTGCTCGTAGTTGCTGATCGCGGCCTTGGTCAGGTCAACTTGTCGCGCAAGCTGCTCTTGCGTGAGCTTATGAAGCTTTCGTCGTTCCGTTAACCGATCGGCTCTGAACACGGGTATCTCTCCTTATTATCATGACAAACTATTCGCGATAGGTAAAGTACAAGTATATTGTACATCAAATCAGTAATATTGCAATAAAAACAAGAATCTTGTACTTTTGAGTTGACATACAAGCTTCTTGTACTTAACATGAAGTTATAAAGTACAAGAATCTTGTACCGGGGGGGGATCGCAATGAAAGGACAAGCAGCGAAGAACGTGCTCGAGAAGCCGACGCCGGAGGAGAAGAAGCAAGCGCAACGCCTTCTGCGCAACTATATAGAATTGAAGTTGGTGGTGAAAGATTACCGCGAGCATGAAGAGCTCATTAAGACGACATTGTACGAAAGCGAGAGAACGAAAAGAATCGACGGCGACGACTTGTACGGCAACCGGACGGCTAACGCCGTGCAAGTAGCGCACAATCAGAAGCTGGCAGCGGAGGAATGCGAAGTCGTTAGCAATGCGATCGAAAGAGCCGTATCCATGATTCGGGACGAGGAGTCGCGGCAAGCGGTGACCCTGCGTTACCTGAAGGGGCATTCGTATTCGGAGACGCTCTATTATATGAGGCGGGGAGAGAAAAGCTCGACGCTCGACCGCCGCTTGGGCGACGGCGTCTGTTCGGTAGCGAACACCCTGAAGTTATGGGGGCTGCTGTACTGGGAAGGCGGCCAAACATAGCGGGTATGACATCCTTTATTGAAGCGGCTCGTAACGGGAAGCTTGGATAAGGGATTTTTTATTTTCGGAAGCAGCGGGGTCAGGGGGAACGATTGCCGGTCCATTCGCTCCTCCTCTTCTCGCGCTCGCGAGTATGGCCGTGCTTATGGCATAAGGGAAGCCTGCAAAGCTTTCATGCGCTCCGGGATGAAGTCGCGCAGCTCCTCCCAAGAGACGAACATCTCCGATTCCCATTCGTAAGGGACGTACTCGAAGCTGGGACGGAACGCGAACGATCGAAGATGCGCCTCCGCCAGCTTGTCGATATCCCCGCCGTACTTGAACTGCCCCCGAAACAACTCGTTCTCCAGCACGCCGCCCGTTCCGGCTTCCTCCATGCAGCAGCTTTCGACGTTCGGATAGAGCCGGAATACTTCCTCGAGCGCGGACATGGCGTGTTTGCCGGGCTGCACGAACAGCTTCACTCGGCCGTCGTCGGTCAGGTTGCTTCCGTCTCTCAATAACCCGAGCTTGTAGCTGCCGTGCGAGCTGGCTTCGCAGCGCGCGACTTTCCCTTCGTGATCCACGTAAATCCACGCGTGCTCCAGCTCGTAGAGATGCTGGATGTCGTAGTCCCAATACATGGCGTATTCGATGACCGAGGCGATCCGGTCCGGCTCGAACTCGATCCTGCGGTTGAACGAGGGCGAGTGGCCTGGCGCCTCGAATACGGTAATGCCGACGCGAACGGGACGGAACGGCTCGAGTCTGTCCATCATCAGAACCGGCGCTAAGCGGAGCGCGACCTCGCGCTGGCGTTCGTGAAGCGTGAATTCGGTCATGAAAGAATGCCTCCCCAAAAAAGGATTGATTTGGAACGCGGTTTCATGTAAGTTAAGATTAAGCGCTTTACCTAACACGATTATAATACGTTTTACGGAATTATGAAAGCGCATATTCATAAGCGCTTTACTGATTGAGGGGAGGCTCTCGAATGGGAACGATTCGCTTAACGATGGCACAGGCGCTGCTGCGATTCTTGGATCGGCAGTACATCTCGGAAGACGGCCTTGAGACGAAGTTCGTCACGGGAGTCATGGGCATATTCGGCCATGGCAACGTGACCGGCATCGGCGAGGCGTTGGAGCGCGGCCGCGGGGAATTGGCGTTCGTGCAGGGCAAGAACGAGCAAGGAATGGCGCACGCGGCAATCGCGTACGCCAAGCAGGCGAACCGCAAGCGAATTTACGCCTGCACGACATCCATAGGGCCGGGGGCCCTCAATATGGTCACGGCGGCTGGCACGGCGACGGTCAACCGCATTCCGCTGCTATTGCTGCCGGGAGACAACTTCGCCACGCGGCAGCCCGATCCGGTGCTGCAACAGGTCGAGGCCGGCCACGACTATACGGTGTCCGCGACGGATTGCTTCAAGCCGGTCAGCCGGTTCTGGGATCGGATCTCGCGTCCGGAGCAGCTGATGTCCTCGGCCCTGGGCGCGATGCGGGTCCTGACGGACCCTGCGGAGACGGGGGCCGTTACGCTGGCGCTGCCCCAAGACGTCCAGGCCGAGGCCTACGACTACCCGGAGGCGTTCTTCGAGAAAAGAGTTCACTACATCGAGCGCAGACCGCCGTCCGCCGATGCCCTGCGGCGAGCGGCAGAGTTGATACGCTCGCACGGCAGCCCGCTCATTATCGCGGGCGGCGGCGTGAAGTACGCCGGCGCGACAGCCGAGCTCGCGGCGTTCGCCGAACGGTTCGGCATCCCGGTCGCGGAGACGCAGGCGGGCAAGGGCTCCCTGCATTGGGAGCATCCAATGAACGCAGGGGCCGTCGGGGTGACCGGCTCGCTGGCCGCGAACAAGCTGGCCAAGGAGGCCGATCTGATTATCGGCATCGGCACGAGGTATTCCGACTTCACGACGGCGTCCAAGTCGGCGTTCGCTCCTCATGCGCGATTCCTGAACCTCAACGTCAACCTGATGGACGGCGTCAAGCTGGAAGGCATGGCGCTCATCGCCGACGCGAAGGAGTCGCTGCGTTTGTTGAGCGAACGTCTTGCGGCATCGGAGCAGACCCGGCCTGGCGACGAAGGCGGGCTGCCGACACGGTGCGCGACCGCGGCGGAAGAGTCCAGGGTGCGAGGCGAAGGCGGGCTAGCGAGTCTGCAAGCGGAGTGGAAGGCGGAGGTCGACCGGCTGTACGCGCTCGAAAGGACGGACGGCCTCTCTCAGACGAGGGCGCTTGGCGTTATTAACGAGACGATCGGCGAGGATGCCGTCATCGTATGCGCTGCGGGAAGCCTCCCAGGCGATCTGCACCGGTTATGGCGCGCCGCCGGCCCGGAGAACTACCACATGGAATACGGCTTCTCGTGCATGGGCTACGAGGTCAGCGGCGCGTTCGGCGTCGCGCTCGCGGAGCCTGATCGCGAGGTCTACGCGCTCGTCGGCGACGGCAGCTACCTGATGCTTCATTCCGAGCTGCTGACGAGCTTGCAGGAAGGCCGGAAAATAACGGTGCTCCTGTTCGACAACCACGGCTTCCAGTGCATTCACAATCTGCAGCGCAGCAACGGAAGCGACGGCTTCGGCAACGAGTTCCGCTATAAGGAGCCGTCGACCGGCGCTTACACGGGGGAGCCGCTCGCGATCGATTTCGCGGCCCACGCGGCCAGCCTTGGCGCGGCTTCCTACAAAGCCCGCGACGCGGAGGGGCTCCGGCAGGCGCTGCTCGCAGCGAAGAACGAGCCGCGAACGACGCTGATCGAGATCGCGGTGCTGTCGGGCACGAACACGGACGGGTACGAGTCGTGGTGGAACGTCGCCGTGCCGGAGGTATCCGCGAGCAAGAAGGTCACGGACGCCCATCAAGCGATGAATGAGCAATTATCCCGGGCG
Source organism: Paenibacillus sp. (assembly GCA_029256665.1). Classification (GTDB taxonomy): domain Bacteria; phylum Bacillota; class Bacilli; order Paenibacillales; family Paenibacillaceae; genus Pristimantibacillus. The sequence continues at coordinate 609 of JAQSXN010000141.1, read as the reverse complement.
AAAGCTTATTAGCGCGAGTCGGGAAGAGAACCACTTTGATCAGGAGAAGGAGGCAGGAGCATGTCCGCATTTCCCTTTCGGTTAGGCGCGCATCCGATCAATTGGGTCGGAGAAGACGTAAAGGAGCATGGCGAGCATACGACGTACGAGCAAATTTTGGACGATATCCGCTCGCTCGGCTTGACTGGCACGGAGATGGGCAGGAAATATCCGTCCGACGTGGCGCTTCTAAAGGAGGAGCTCTCGAAACGGGGGATCAAGCTCGTGTCCCAATGGAAATCGGTGCTGTTCTCGGATCCGGCGTACCGGGAGCGGGAGCTTGCGGCGTATCGCAAGCACGCGATTTTTTTGCGGGAGATGGGCGGCGAAGTGATCAGCACTTGCGAGGTGGGCGGCTCGCTGCACTTCGATCCGAGGCGCACGCCGAACGAGCGGGAGATCATCCCCTTGGACGAGGCGGGATGGGCAAGCTTGGCCGAAGGGCTTAACGAGGCAGGGCGAATCGCCAATACCTACAGGCTGAAGCTGACTTATCACCATCACGGGGGGACGGTCGTGGAAACGCCGGAAGAAATCGACAAGCTGATGGCGCTGACGGATCCGGCGCTC
>JAQSXN010000140.1 GCA_029256665.1 Paenibacillus sp. | reverse complement strand
CACGCGATCGCGGAAGGCAACTCCGAGTACTACTTCATCCTGCGCGACGACATCAACTTCGCGGCCGTTAAGGATAAGAAGGCTGTCGACACGGGCGAGCGCGTAGGCGCCGACGACGTTATCTTTTCGATGAACCGCGCGAAGGACAAAAACTCCGTCCCGGATCACCGCACGTACACGCTGCACGAGCATATCAACACGGTAGAAACGGTTACCGACCTGGCCGCTCTCGAAGGCCTCAAAGTGTCCGGCAGCGACCAAACGGTAAAAGCCGCTCTCGAAGAAGGTCTCGATGCCAAAATCACCGAGCTGGTAGCCGACAAGACGCAAGCGAACAACGCGTCCGGCAAATACCAAGTCGTGAAGCTGACGACAACCGAGCCGTTCCCGCAAGTCCTGAACTACCTGGCCCACCAATCCGCGGGCATCGTATCGAAGAAGCAAGTCGAAGCGATCAACACGTACGACGTGGCCAAGTTCGATCCGAACAAGGACATTCCTTACGGCGACCAAAACACCGTAACGGAAGGCAGCTCGTACAACAACACGCTCTACACTAGCGGCCCTTACATCCCGAAAATCAACAACATTAAAGTCCGCTTCATCAAAGATCCGGACAGCACCCTTGCGGCGCTTCGCAGCGGCGAGATCCACCTGTACTATGCCGTATCCGAGACGAAGTTCGATATCGTGAAAGGCGACGCCAAGCTGCAGCTTCAAACGATGCCGAGCAACGCGGTATCGTACCTGCTCTTCAATACGAAGAACCGCGCGGTAGCGGAGAGCGCTGATTTGCGCAAAGCCGTTCTGTACTCCATCAACCAAGAAGATTTCATCACGTACTACGGCGGCAACAAGTTCAAAGCGACTTCCACGCTTAGCCCGATCGTGAAAACGGATCTCGAGCTGACGGCGGACGCCGCCAAAGCGAAAGAATTCCTGGACGCTTACAAAGCGAGCAAATAAATCGAAACAAGAGACTGCTCCCGGCCGGCCAACAAGCCGATGGCTTGGGGCGTCTCTTTCGTATTTGGCCTAATTTTTATGCGAAATAGAAGGAGTGATCGTTATGCCAAAATCAAAGCTTTCCCAATGGGACGCGCTGCAATTGGAGTCGCTGAAGGCGCTGGGCTGGAGCAACGAGCTAATCATCGAGCGCGTGATCAGCGGCGACCTGCCGAAGGACGACAGCAAGTTCCAATTCGACTATGCAGGCTTGCGGGCGGTAGCGGCCGACGAGCCGGATACGTTCAAGTCCGCCGTGGCGAACGGCTACCAGATCAAATACAACACGATCCGCGGCATTCATAGCTGGATTTTCGTGGCGCTGAAGCAAGACGCCGAGCTTATCTTGGAGCCAGGCGCGGAAGCGGTTGCCGCTTCGCTGACCGAAACCGAAGCGACGGCGCTGGCAAACGTGCTTTCATTCGGTTGGGCGTTGACTGTCGAGGACGGCGCGGCTGCGGACGCCGACGGACGCACCGCTTATCGCGTGGCGCCTGCGGGGCAGTGACCTGCCTATTTCCCTGCTAACGGACACCAGCGACGTTATTTCTTGAAAAATCGTCCTCAACAAATTCTAACGGACATGGAAGACCTTATCGGCTGCGATCGGGACGATTTCCCCTCGATTCTGACCGAATAACGTCTCACATGTCCGTTATTTTATGAAGTGAACTGAATCTGGGCAATGGAGAGCCTCTCATGTCCGTTACAGTTAATCCGGTCGCCATACCGTGAGTGAACCTTCGCGCCTACTTATCTCGCCATGTAACCGCAAAAAAGAAGCAAGTCACCTGAAATGACCCGCTTCCTTCTAGCCAATCTATGAACTCGACACTCTTCCTAGCACGCTCGACAAGTAGGCGTCCAGCCGCTCCCTCACAAGATGGTCCGTCAGCTTCGTAAACCCGAGATCGATCCACCCTTGATAAACCTCCGGCGTCCCATCGGCGTAATCCAGCAGCGTGACCAAATCCCAATACGGATCATAGCGGAAGCTTGCCCCAACATGATGCCGGTACCGCTCCAGAAATTCGTCCGCTGCCTCCCCCCCGTGCAGCTGGCATAGATTGACGCGACAGTGGCCTACATCGATGCCTGCCGGGCCGATGCAGCCGTTCACCCAGTCGACGATGCCGCTAATCTCGCCGTCCAGCCACAAGATGTTCGTTGGATGGTAGTCGCGATGGATGAATCGAGGTACAAAGGAAGGCTTCGCTCCCGTGACGATCTCGACGGCACGCCGCCATTGATCCGCAACGGCGCTCCAGCCTGAGGCATCAAACCTCGACGCGTCGGAGTACGGTCCAAAGGTCCAAGGGTACCTGTCATCCGGCGCGGGAATGCCAGCTTCCTGGCCTCCATGCAGCTTAGCCAAAGCCGCCGCCAGTCGGTCCAGCCACTCCGATAAGTCCGCCGGCTCGAGCACCACTCGTCCCTCGAGATGCGTCATGAGCAGCGATGGCAAGCCCCCGCTTTCGCTCCCATCTTCGTCGTAAGCGACAACGCCCGGGGCGGGCACGCCTGCCATCCCGGAAGCTCTTCGTAAACATTCGGCTTCGTGCCTTGCCAGATCCGGCTCGCTGCGCAGCCAATCCGCATTGTCATATTGACGGAGCACATATACTTGTTTCTCTCCCGCCGTCTCCACGGTAACGCGATAGATCGGCGTCGATACGCCGCCCATCAGCCGCTCGGACGCTATCACTCTTGCATCGCCTTTAATGGCGCGCTCTACCCACTGTATGGCTCGTTCACCTACCACCTTCGCTTACACCTTCCCTTCGCTCAGCGAAGCGACCGCCTTGGCAATACGCCGCAGACGCGTCTCTTCCGTCTTAGCTCCTTCTACCCCAAGTACGACTCGCCGCCTGTTGCTGTACGACATTCCGTCAAAAAACGTACGCGCAGCCGGATTGCCATCCAGTGCTTCGGACAGATCCGCGGGTACCGCAAGCTCCCTCGGCTCGGTATCCAGCTCAAGCGACACCTCGACCTCGTCCCCGGCGGCGACGCCGGCGGCGCCGCGATTCTCCGCGCTCAGCGGCAGCATATATTGACCTCCGTAAACGGCTACCGTGCTCCGATAGGTATGTTCCCCGATCGTTACCTTTACGGCAGGCTTCTTGCCGGAGCCCAGCGCCTCGACTACTTCCGACGGGACGCCAAAGCCGGTTGCCGTCTTGCCTCCCAGCTCGATCGTCGTGCGAAACGTTAACATCTTCATACCTCCTCTTCTGCAGGTACTAGACTATCTATCGGTTCTTCTATTCAAATTACCTCACTCCGTCCATCTTGTCTAGAATCCGCGCCGTTATATGACAGGATCCAAAAAAAACGGACTCCCCATAAAGGGAAATCCGGTTTGCGATTCGCCGCTCGACCTACTTCACGTACTTCACGCCGTTAAGCTCGAACTGGTCATCCGCCGCGACAAAGGTTACGCCGTCCTTCACGAACGATGCCTCGCGCAGCTCGTACGGTTCTTCTCCGCCGTTCTCGACTTGGGAGGCTCCCGTCTTGAAGGAATAGACGGTTGCATCGCCATTCAACACCGTAATGTTCCTGGATTCGCCATCCCACTTGATTTCAAGTCCGAGCGCTTCCGCGAACTTGCGGAACGGCAGCATGAGCTGGCCATTCTGCACGTAAGGCTGCTCGCTCTCCCCAAGCTCGATCGCCTCGCCATTGATCGCCAGCTTATCGAGGCCAACCTCGGCAAAACCTTTGTAATCGTATGCGAACAACATCATCTTAGTCGCCAGCTTCCCGTCGGCGACGGGCTTGCTGCCGTCCAACACCGCTTGCGGCCAAGCGAGCAGCTTCGTGCCCGGACGGATGTCGTCCACGGTTACGATATTTTTAGTCAAGAACGGGAAGATCGCCGTATCCTCGCCAACGACAAAAGATTCTTCGCGATTCGTATGGACGACGACTTGTCCCGCTTCGTTTTTCTCCACGCTTTCTACCTCGGCATAGGTTGGCACGGCAAAGTCGGCCGGGATGCCGACAAGGATAAGCTCGGCATTCGATATCGGCGGCAGGCTCTTCGTCATGGCAGGGCCAACATAAGCATATACCGTCTCGTTCTCGCGAATGTCGGCGAGCTTGACCGGCAATCCGTCGACCGCGTTCAAGATGCGGGTATCCTCGCTAATATTAAGCACGATGGAAGGGAATTCGGCATTTTCGTTTTCGTTTTCGAGGGTGATGCGATTCTCCTCTATTTGCGCGGCTTGGCCATAGACTCGAATGGAAGCTAGCTTATGCTGCTGGGCAATCTCGTAAGCCGGCGCGCTGATCGGCACGATCTCTTCTCCGATCGGGGCGCTGATCGGTACGACTTCCCCTTGGATAGGAGCACTGATCGGAATGATCTGTACGGGCTGCGCGGACGCTAGCGAAGCGCCGCATGCGAGGCAGGATACCGCGGTGAGCGTTACGAACGCTTTTTTCATCGTTGTTTTCAATTTCTTTCATCCTTTCGATAGGGAGATTCACTCATGCTGGATTGGCATACTCTTCTACAGGAATATAAACGAGTCGAATCCTTTTTTTGGTGCAGCCAAAACATATTTTTTTAACTTCCTTAATACAAATCAAACGAATTCCTCCTAATTGGCTAACATTTCGCGCTTATGATATAAGGACTAAATTCCTAGTGGGGGTCCCGTTATGTTCAAATGGTTGCGACAAAAAAGCTTATTATGGACTAGTTCGATCGTTCTATCCGTCTTATTCATCCTCATCATAGCCATCATGACCGCGCTTATGTTCCTGGGGCAAAAAAATGCCGCGTACAACGAGTTCGAGCGTCTCGGCTCGACGCTCAGAGCGCAAGCGCAAGCAAACACCAGTCTGATCGAACCTCTTGCCGCGGCAGTCCATGCGGGACAAGCCGCACCCGATAACGAAGCCGGCATTCTGAAACAGCTGCTTGACGGCATGACCGACGACGACATGCTCTCGAACGCCTATTATCTATCCGCGAGCTCGTCCGTGCAGGACGGAGCGCTTCAACTAACCAATCTCCAAGTTAGCGAATCCTTGAGCGCGGCCGGCAGCACGGCGGGCCAGGTTTTCCCGGCTCCGGCCGCCCTGGCCGAGAGCTTCGAATTCGCCATCCAAGGCAAGCCGCGCCTCAGCGACGTTTATAAAGACGAATACGGCGAATGGATTTCTTATCTGGCCCCGGTATTAGGCGCCAATGGCGAGCCCGTCGCGGTCCTCGGGTTAGACTTCGATTACGACAAGGTCGAAGCAAACATGTCCACGTTGCTGCTCCAATCGACAGCGGTCGGCTTGATTGCCGCTCTAATCGCGATCGGCATCGTCGTGCCTCTCTTGCGCGTCGCCATCCGGCCGCTTGTGCTCCTTCGCGACAACGCCAAGTTAGCCGCCGCGGGCGACCTGACCGTATCCGTCCCGGTGACGAACGGCAACGAGATCGGGCAAGCCGCAAGCTCCTTTAACGAGATGATCGCAAGCCTGCGCGACCTGACGATCAGCATCAAACAATCCTCGCGGGAAGTCGGCGAGGCATCCGGCAGCTTGAAAGAAACCGCCGGCCAGACGGCGCTTGCCACGAACGAAATTACGGAATCCATTCAGAACGTAGCCGTAGGAACGGAGACGCAACTGATTAGCTCGCAGGAATGCCAGACGGCGATGACCGAAATGGCGATCGGCATTCAGCGAATTGCCGAATCGACGGGCGTCGTGTCCGATCTGGCCATCGATACGTCGCTCCTGGCAGCCGAAGGCGGCATCATCATTGACCAGACTGTGGAGCAAATCGAGCGGCTGGAGCGCCAAGTGACCCATGCCTCTGAATCCATGCGCGAGCTGAATAGCCACAGCAGCCGCATCGGCGAGATTTTGGCCCATATCGGCGAAGTGGCGGGACAGACGAACCTGCTCGCGCTTAACGCATCGATCGAAGCCGCGCGAGCAGGAGAGCACGGCAAAGGATTTGCCGTTGTCGCCTTGGAAATTCGCAAGCTGGCCGAACGTTCGAAGGAATCGTCCGAGGAAATCGCCGAAATCCTGCACGCGATCGGAGACCGGACGCAGTCGCTTTCCGCCGTGCTGGAAAGTTCCGCGACGGAAGCGCGCGCAAGCACCAACCTGGCGGGCAGCTCCGGCGAGTCGTTCAAGTCGATCCTGGACGCGGTTGGCCAAGTAAGCACGCAGGTGCAGGAAGTGTCCGCCGCTTCGGAGCAAATGTCGGCGAGCAGCCAGCAGATCGCCGCTTCGCTCGAAGAGCTCGCCCGCATCGCGCAGACGTCGGCCGGCCACTCGCAGCAGGTCGCTGCCGCCTCCGAGGAGCAGCTTGCCTCCGTGGAAGAGGTTGCCGGCGCCGCCGAGCAGCTCCGCACGCTGGCCGGCGATCTCGACGTCGCGGTTAGCCGGTTTCGCGTCTAGGCGCGGCTCGCTCTGGCGAGTTCAATAAGAGGCCACCCCGGCAACTATCTAGCGATGGATGTCGGGGTGGTCTTTTTAAAGTTGCCGGGCGGAAACCGAAGTGTCTATGATGCACGCTAGCTGTTGAGTGGCTTTCGGGCGGCTTTGCCGGGCATTGGGTGTTATTTTTAACACTCGGCCCGCCCCCCACATTCGCACACAGCCATTTTTCAAGCTAGCCCAAGCCCCATACCCAATATCCTTTCCCCGCCATCCGCACAATTTCTTTCCCTGCCGTAGCCTCCCTGACATACAGTTGTCAAGGAGTATGGACTATTATGAGTATAGTAGGAACCCTCAAAAGCCGATTCTGAATGAAGGGTATCCAAGAAGGGAGCCATAAATATGACAGCAGCACATTCGGAACGAAACCAAGCAGAGGCATCCGTCAGCGGAACTCCCAGCGTCATAAGCAACCGCGAACTAAACCGCGCGCTGCTGGCCAGGCAGATGCTGCTTAGCCGCGAGCGGCTCCCGGCTTTGGAAACCATCGAGAGGCTTGCCGGGATGCAGGCGCAATCTCCGGTCGCCCCCTATTTCGGCTTGTGGTCGCGGATCGAAGCTTTTCGCCACGAAGAGCTATCCGGGCTTATGCGAGATAAGCAGGTCGTGCGCATGGCGCTGATGCGATCGACCTTGCATTTGGTCTCCGCTCGCGACGCTCTGCATATGCGCCCGCTTCTGCAACCGATCATGGATCGTGGCCTGAAAGGCGCCTTTGGCAAGCAGCTTGCCGATATTGACCAAGACGAGCTTGCCGTAGGTGGAAGGGCACTGGTCGAAAAGGAGCCCCTGACGTTCAACGAATTGGGCAAACGACTTTGCGAAAATCGGCCCGGACTCCATCCGGAGGCAGCGGCAGCGTGCGTACGGAACCTTGTACCGTTGGTGCAACTGCCGCCGCGGGGCATATGGGGGGAAAGCGGGCAAGCCGTGCATACGTCGGTCGAAGCCTGGCTTGGCCAGCCTCTAGCCTCGTCATCCGATCCGGGATGGCTCATCCGGCGTTATTTGGCCGCTTTCGGACCGGCAACGATTAAGGATATCCAGGTTTGGTCGGGACTTACCCGCATCCATGAAGATATCAAGTCTCTCCGTACGCAACTGGTCGCGTTTCGGAACGAACGGGGCGAGGAGCTATTCGATTTGCCCGACGCTCCGCGGCCGCATGCCGATATGCCGGCCGCTCCGCGCTTCCTCGGCGAGTTCGATAATATGCTGCTATCGTACGAGGACCGCGGTCGGATCATGGATGAAGCGTTCCGCAAGCGCGTTTTCACAACCAACGGAATCATCCGCGCGACTTTTCTCCTGGACGGTTTCGTTGCCGGAACGTGGAAGCTGACAAGCAAGCGAGATGTCGCCGAATTGCATATCGAGCCCTTCCGCGAATTATCGCGGCAAGAAACCGATGAGCTGTCGGAAGAAGGTGCCCGACTGCTGCGCTTCGCGGCTTCGAACGCGGGTACAACCGCTATTATTTTTCAATAAAACGGGCAGCCTGAACGCAAAAACGCGCCAAACCTCGACCCGGTCGATGGCTTAGCGCGCATATGGAGCTTATTTCAAACCGCTGGTGCTGATGCCTTCCACGATATGCTTCTGGAAGAGGAAGAATACGCCGACGACGGGCAGCAAGCTGACGATGGACATCGCGAACATCGCGCCCCAGTTCGACAACGTGTCCGCGTCGAGGAACATCTTGAGCGCCATCGACACCGGGTACAGCGACGGCTTGTTGAGGTACAAGACCGGTCCGATCAGATCCTCCCATCTCCAGTAGAAGGAGAAGATCGCGGCCGTCGCGAGCGCCGGAGCGATCAGCGGAATGATAATCCGGTAGAACAGCTTGAACTTGCCGCAGCCGTCGATCGTCGCCGCTTCGTCCATCTCTCTCGGGATGGTATGGATGAATTGCACCATCAGGAAGATGAAGAACGGCATGCCGAAGTAAGCCGGTATGACGATGGGCTTGATGGAATTGAGCCAGCCCAGCTTGGAGAACAGGATGTATTGCGGCACGAGCACGACGTCATGCGGCAGCATAAGCGTGATCATCATAATCGTGAACCAGAACGCGCTGCCCCAGAACTTGAGCCGGGCAAACCCGAAGGCGACAAAGGCGGACGAGATGACCGCCCCGATCGTCGCGAGCACCACGAGCACAAGCGAGTTCCAGATAAACGTGCCGAACGAGTATCCCCCGATGCCTTCCCAGCCCTGCACGTTGTTGCTCCAGATCCAAGGATCCGGGACGAGGCTGTCCGACGTAACGAATATTTTGTCGCTCGGCTTGAACGAGCTCATGAGCAGCCAGATGACGGGATAGACCATGATGAGGGCTCCGCCGGCCACGAGCACATGATAAATCGACCATTTGACC
>JAQSXN010000139.1 GCA_029256665.1 Paenibacillus sp. | reverse complement strand
CGTTTGTTCACGATCGAGCTTTTTCTCTCGTCCGTGACCGCTTTACAATAACTCAACTATACGCCTCTCTCCGCGCAACTTCAAAATCGGATAAGGCCGAAATCGCAAGCAAACCGCATGCTTCATGCGCGTGAAGCCCGATAATCGGGCAATTTGCGGAATTCAAAAGGTTACAGAACCTTTGCTTTGTTTGAAACCTCTTCGGCCGCGCCGCCGTAACACTTAAGTGAACCCATTCGTTATATGGATAACGGCAACGCGCATATTGTCGCAAGAGCGACGAATGCACTATGGTGTGTTATACTTAAGCAGCAATTCGTCGAAAATATGCTCCGTATAAGGCGCGCGGAAGCTCACATATGCCTAGAGTTGAACACAAAGGAGCCTACTTCATGTTTCAAGCAATCATTGATTTCCTGGAAGACTACGGCCCCTGGGGATTGTTCGTCCATTCCTTCCTGGATGCGGTCATCTTCCCGATTCCGGCCTTTTTCCTTCAAGTTTCGTTAAGTTTGCTCAATCCTTCGTCGGCGCTATGGCTTGCAACATTTGGATACGTAGCTTGTTTGCTCGGAACGCCTGTCGGTTATCTCATCGGCAAATTGATGGGCAAATCCGTGTTGTACCGGTTTCTAAAGAAAGAATGGATCGACGCCGCGACCGATCGGTTCCAAAAAAACGGCGAAGCGGCGATCTTGATCGGATCGTTTACGCCGATTCCGTTCAAGGTCTTCACCATCCTCTCCGGCTGCCTGAACTTCCCGTTATGGCGCCTGATCGGATATGCCGCGGTTGGCCGGGCGGTCAAGTTCTACGCGGTTGGCGCGTTGTTCTATTTCTATGGAAGAGCGGCGGAGAGCATGGTCAAGGATGTCTCCTTATATATATTCCTCGGCGGCGTTCCGGTCATCGCTTTGTTCCTGTTCGTGCGGGGCAGAATCCGGAAGCGCAAGCAAGCGGCAGCCGAGTCCGAGCAGCAGCAGCCAGCCAAGGTCGCCCAGCAGCAGACAGGCTCGGCCGATCTGGGCAGCGACGCATAAATCGATCTCAACGTTACACCCTAACGTGAGAAAAACTCCTATCGGAGTCCTTCGATGATGAGCGACCGCGTTTAGATGAAGTTTTTATCGCCAAATTGAATTTCGGTTTTCGATTTCTCGAAAACTTATACATTCTATTGTGGTCAAAAAAGCTGTCCCGACCGGTTCCATGCAGGAGCCGATCGGGACAGCTTTTTTTGTGGATTGATTCGGGATTCGCAGCAAGCCCTCAAAGCAGCCTGCCGCTTGTCCTCGTCGATGAATTACAGGGCGCTTCCGCCGTACAGGAACCGATATTCCCATGCCGTTCCCGTAATATCGTTTGTTCTTACCCCGCCGCTTGCGTTGGAGTAGGTGTGAAGCACTTTTCCGTCGCCGAGATAGACGGCCACGTGCGTAATACGCTGGCTCGATTTGTTGATTCCGCTATACGAGGATTTGCTGCTGCCCTTGTAGGACATGAAGAACATCAAATCTCCGCGCTTCAACTGGCTGATGCTGGTTACCGCGTTGCCTTTGTTCTTCACGTACGTGCCTTGCTGGCGCGAATCCGCCGGCAACGTTACGCCAAGCGCAACCTTGAAAATATGTTTGGTGAAGTCCGAGCAATCGAATGTCGACGTCGTGCTGCGGTTGGAGCCGAATTCGTACGGCGTGCCGAGATATTTCATCCCCGTTGCGATCATTTTCTCGACGGATGCGCTCGACGTGCCCGTGGAGGAATCCGGCTGTTCCACGACCGTATCGTCGGTGTTGCCGCTTCCCGTTTCTCCGCCGGAGCCTGGCGCTCCTCCAACCGTAATGTATTGCGATTGGGAGGATACGTAGCCTTTGACTCCCTTGGAGTCGATCACTTCATACCAGCTGCTGCTAGGCTGCGAGACCACTCTGACCTCTTCGCCGGCTTGCAGGTAACGAAGCCTCGAATACGACGTGCTTGGTCCTTTCCGGAAGGACACGGACTTATTGATGACGCCCGTAAGCGAAGGAACGGCTTCCGGCGTCTCGCTATCGGCGCCGTCCGTCGTTTCGGAGCCAAGCTCCGTATATTTCGACGACGAGGAAATGTAGCCCGTTTTCCCGGTAGAATCGCTGATTTTGTACCAGCCTCCGGATTGCTCGAGCACCGTTACTTCCTCGCCTTTCTTAAGCATCCGAATGATCGATGCGGAGGTCGTTGGACCTGAGCGCATGTTCACTCCCCACACGACTTCAGCCGACGTAGCGGCGTTCGCGACCGGCGCTGGCAGCGCGGCCATGGAACCGAAGAGCAATGCGGCGGACAATGTTGCGGTAACGACTTTATATTTGACTGTATATCTCACTGATGTTACGCCTCCTCTGGGATTCTGGTTGTACAATGCCTTGTCCTTGTCTGGCGCCCTAACTCATTGTAAGTGGGCGCAAGCAGGACGGGCATCGTCCCAAGTTCCTAAAAGAGGGAGTCCCGGCATGGGAGCTACGCATTACCCTTTTTTACTAAGAGAAAATTAATAAAAGGCATCCCCGCCCATGGGGATGCCTTCCTTGGAAAAGCTCGCTAACGCCGTGACCTTACAGCCCCTTGGGATAGGGGCTATCCTAAACTTCTCATAAATATTAGGACCTTCTCATAAGGTTGCTAGGTCTTTTGACTCATTTTTTCTCATTTTGAAGGAATATGGTCATAATTACCACTGCCGTCATCCATCGGTTCGACATGCACATGCACGCTTAGAATGTTATGTTTGCGTCCCATTCTCCGTTCAATCTCGTCGCAGATTTGGTGGCTTTCGATAAGCGTGAGCTCCGGATCGACTTGCACGATTACATCTACCAGCACGTTGCTTCCATGGATGCGGGCTTTAATGTCCTTGATGGACTGCACGCCCTTGGTGCGGGCAATTGTAGATCGCAACGAATGCAGCTCCTTCTCGTCGAAGCCGTCCGTCAGCGCGTGCGTCGAGCTATAGAAGATGTCCCAGGCCGTCTTGCATATGATGAGTCCCACGGCGAACGCCGCCACCGGATCTAGCCAAGGCATGCCGAATTGCGAGGCTACGATGCCGACAGCCGCGCCTATGCTGACCAGAGCATCCGATAAATTGTCTTTGGCGGCCGCCATTAACGCCATATTGTTGATCCGTTTGGCCAGCCTGCTGTTGTACCAGTAGACCGCCAACATACAGAGGGCAGAGAATAAGGCTACCCACGCAGCAATAATGTTGGGCGTTTCTCTATGTCCTTCGAACAATGACTGACCGGCCGTAATGAGCACTTGAAGCCCTACGCTTGCCATAATGAACGAAGCAATCAATGAGGCGATCGTCTCGGCGCGGAAATGCCCGTAAGGGTGATCCTTGTCCGGCGGCTTCTGCGAGATGCGCAGGCCGATCAAGACGGCCGCCGATGCGACAATGTCCGTTAAATTGTTGAAGCCGTCCGCTACGAGGGCGCCCGACACGAACCAATAACCGATCCAGAGTTTCAGCGCCGACAGCACGAGATAGGCCGCGATGCTTACCCATGCGCCTCTTTCGCCTTGTTTGATTTCTTCATACTGATTCAACTCCGATGCCCTCCCGCCGCTCTTCGCTTGCGTAAATTCCTGCTGTCCCCAATAACTAACGGTTACCATCATACCCGACCGATCCCGTGTGGGTCTAGAGAAACAGTGTTGACCATATGCGAGCTTTTATGCACGAGCGCAACACACTTGGCTTGGACAAAAAAACAACCGGCTTGTTTCAATCATTAAGCTAGTGCATGTGCGAACGGCTCTTTAACAACCCGGTATAGAGAAAAGCCGCCCGGGAATCATCCCGCGGCGGCTTCTCGCAAACTCTATTATTCAGCGTACATGCGCTCGCGCAATTCTTTAATCTCCGCGCTCTCGAGGTATTCGTCGTACGTCGTCATTCTGTCGATGATGCCGTTAGGCGTAATCTCGATAATGCGGTTCGCGACCGTCTGAACGAACTGATGGTCATGCGATGTAAACAGAATCGTGCAGTCCGTATCGATCAGACCGTTATTGAGCGCCGTAATGGATTCGAGGTCCAAGTGGTTGGTAGGCTCGTCGAGAATAAAGACGTTGGCGCCCTCCAGCATCATCTTGGACAACATGCAGCGCACCTTCTCGCCGCCGGACAATACGCTGGCTTTCTTCATGGCTTCGTCGCCGGAGAACAGCATGCGGCCGAGGAAGCCGCGCAGGAACGTCTCGTCCGGATCTTTGGAGTATTGGCGAAGCCATTCCACCAAATTCATGTCGACGCCTTCGAAGTACTTGGAGTTGTCCTTAGGGAAGTATGCGCGCGTCGTCGTAACGCCCCACGAATACGAACCCGCGTCCGGCTCCAGCTCGCCCGCGATCAATTGGAAGAACGTCGTCTTCGGAGCGCCGTTCGGTCCCACGAACGCGACTTTGTCGCCCTTGTTGATCGCGATCGTCATGTTGTCGATGATTTTCTTGCCATCGATCGTTTTGGTCAAACCGTCCACGAGAAGCAACTGCTTGCCAGCCTCCCGCTCCCCTTTGAAGAGGATGAACGGATATTTACGATTGGACGGACGAATGTCGTCCAGCGTAATTTTGTCGAGGAGCTTCTTCCGGGAAGTCGCTTGCTTCGACTTGGATTTGTTGGCGCTGAACCGTTGCACGAACGCTTGCAGCTCCTTGATCTTGTCTTCTTTTTTCTTGTTCTCGGAACGTTGCAGCGCAAGCGCAAGCTGGCTGGATTCGTACCAGAAGTCGTAGTTGCCGACGTACATCACGATTTTCCCGAAGTCGATGTCCGCGATATGCGTACATACGGTGTTCAGGAAGTGACGGTCATGGCTGACTACGATGACGGTGCCTTCATAACGCGCCAGGAAATCTTCCAGCCAGCGGATGGATTCGATGTCCAAATGGTTGGTAGGCTCATCGAGCAGCAAAATTTGGGGCGAACCAAACAATGCCTGCGCCAGCAAGACGCGGACCTTCTCGTTGCCGTCCAGCTCCGACATTTGCTTGTCGTGCAGCTCGGTCGTAATGCCGAGACCGTTCAGCATCTCGGCCGCTTCCGATTCTGCTTCCCAACCGTTCATCTCGGCGAATTCGGCTTCCAGCTCGCCTGCGCGCATGCCGTCTTCGTCGGTGAAGTCCGCTTTGGCGTAGAGCGCGTCCTTCTCTTTCATGACCTCATAAAGCTCCTTGTGGCCCATGATGACCGTCTCGAGCACTCTGAAGTTATCGTATTCGTAATGGTTCTGCTTCAGGACGGCCAGCCGCTCGCCCGGCGTTATATGAACTTCGCCGGAGGATTGCTCGACCTCGCCGGATAGAATCTTAAGAAAGGTAGACTTGCCCGCGCCGTTGGCGCCGATCAAGCCGTAACAGTTGCCAGGCGTGAACTTGATGTTTACGTCCTCAAACAGCGGTCGCTTCCCGAATCGAAGCGTAATGCCACTTGTACTAATCATCTTACTTATCCCGTCCTTCACTTCTTATTAGAGGTTGTTCAAAAAGTCCGCTTCCCATTACGAAGCTTTTCAAGGATGCCGACTCGACGTCGAATATGGAATTCAGCCGAACCTTCCGGTACTCACGTAGCGCTGCTACGCTCCGTTCCTCAGTTTCTAGCTGTCTTCCATCTTCTCGGTACTGAGAACCGAACCTTTTGAACTTTCATTTGACTGTTGTTCAAAAAGTCCGCTTCCCATTACGAAGTATCGCAAGATGCCGACTCGACGACCGAACCTTATGAACTTGCCCAATTTGCAAAAGTCCGCCGCTGACATGAGAAAACATGCGCGGCGCGCATATTCTCGAACTATTATAGCACAGTCGGAGCCGGAAACGAACGCGATAATAACAGAAACCTCCGCCATGCGCCGGGAAAACCGCGATCGCGAGGGCAGGAGGTTTCGAACATCGTCTAGTTCCAGCTCAACTTCACTTCGTTGCCCGTACGGGACGATTCGTAGATCGCGTCCAATATCCGATTGTTCGTGTAACCCGACAACGCCGACGTAATCGGCTCCTTGCCATCGCGAACGCACTCGATGAAGTGGCGCGTCATCAGCTCCCGTTCGTCCTCGGCATCCGCCGGGGCGATCTCGGTTTCGACGACCTCGTTGTCCGCATGCGTCACGTACGTGCTTTTGTCGCCGACGATAGAGACGCCGCCCTTGGCGCCCATGAGATGGACGAATGGATCCTCCGGCAGTCCGGCGGCATGCGCCGCCCAGCTTACTTCCAGCGACAAGGTAGCGCCGTTGTCGAGCTTGATCAGCGCGGACGCAAGATCTTCGACATCGTAATATCCGTCCCAGTTCGGCGTTCCCCACGTGCCGATGCCCTCGCGCTTGGGGCCGAATTCCGCGTAAGTCGATCCATAGACGGAAACCGGCTTCGGGTTGCCCATCAGGTACAGCGACAAATCGAGCATATGAACGCCGATATCGATGAGCGGCCCGCCGCCCGCCATATCCTTGCGGGTAAACCAAGAGCCCCAGCCCGGGATCCCTTTCTTACGGAACCAGCCAGCCTTCGCGTTGTAGACCTGACCTACGTCGCCGGCGTCGATTCTGGCTTTGACAGCGCGGTTAAGCGCCTTCCAGCGCATCTGATGCGACATCATCAGCACCTTGCCGGAGCTAGCGGCCGCTTCTGCGATGGAACGCGCCGCTCCCGAATCGATGGCCATCGGCTTCTCGAGCAGCACGTGCTTGCCTCGTCCCAGCGCCTCGACGGCCAGCGCCGCATGGAATTGATTCGGCACGCCGATGACGACCGCATCGATATTCGTATCCTCCAACAGCTCTTGCGGATTGCCGTACACCGTGCCGATGCCGTGTTCTTCGGCGCGCTGCCGGGCGAGGGGCAAATAAGAATCCGCTATCGCGGCCACTTCCGCTCCTTCCGCCTTGACGAATGCGCCGATATGAATATTGCCGATGGCGCCGGCGCCGATAATGCCTACTTGAAGATTCGAATTGCTCATCTTTATGATATCCCCCTGCGAATGAAGTGCTTATCCTGGTCCAAGCGATAACAATCCCGAATTATTATTTTCCTCCTGCAAGCTTCCAAGTCTCGCCGTGCGGGAGCACGATGACCCGGTCTTCCTCCAGCTTGCGTCGGCAGCGTTCCGCCTCCAATCGTTCGAGCGCCTCCTGCGGCGTATCGTCCGCCAGCTTGAACGCCCCGTAATGCATCGGAACGAACCACTTCGCTCCCGTATCCTCGAACGCTTGCAGCGCTTCCTCCGGCGTCACATGCTGCGGACCCATGAACCATTCCGGCTCGTACGCTCCGATCGGCATCAAGGCGACATCGATCTCGAACCTTCTGCCAATCTCCTTAAATCCCCTGAAATACCCGCTATCGCCGGCAAAATAAATCGTCGGATCCGCGCAGACGAGCGGTCTCTCTTCCCCGGAAGGGGAATAGGATGCCGCGATTTCGCGCCTTACGCTTGCCGCTTCGTTATCCGAACCGTCGCAGCTGTCGGCCGGCAAGGCGGCGGCTTTATGATCCGAATCCGCCGTTCTACGCGCGGACGCGGCGGAACCTCCGCTTTTCTGCATGATCCACCCGCCCCAATGCGAGCTGTTGGTATCCCATGGATTGCGCCTCGTCCAGTGCTGCGACGGCACGAACGTAAACGTCGTATCGCCGATCCGCATCGACTCCCACCAGTGCAGCTCTTTGACGCGCGTGAACCCTTTAAGCCTCAGCTTGGCGCTGAGCCCCGCCGGAACGAGAATTTGCTTGGCGCCGCCAAGCCGCCGGATCGAGCTGATATGGAGATGGTCGTAATGGGAATGGGAGATGAGAATGACGTCGATAGGCGGCACCTGGTCGATCGGAATGCCCGGCGGTGCAAGCCGCTTCTGGAATGCCATCTGCCCGGACCATACGGGATCGGTCATAATGTTAAGGCCGGCTATCTGTATAAGGAAGGTGGAGTGACCGATCCATGTGATGGAGGGATGCTCCGTATTGTTTTTGAGAAAGTGGAGATCGGGCTCCATGTTCGGCACTCTGTACGTATAATCCTTGGCCTTAAGCTTCTTTCCCCGTTCCTGTCTCCACCTCTGGAATTGCTTATATGAGTTCTGTTGCACGACTTCGTTCTGATTCGAGTAGCGCCTAATACGCAATATTGGCCTCCTCCCAATGCTTCTGTCTTACCAATAAGATACCAAGCGGGAGGCATGGTTTGCAAATAAAGCTTTCCTCACGAAGCGCCTATTTTTGGCTTGCGGCCCGTTCCGGCGCGCATTCGCCCATTTTTCGATAATCGGCCC
>JAQSXN010000138.1 GCA_029256665.1 Paenibacillus sp. | reverse complement strand
GATCGTGGAGGCGCTCGGCGAGCGAGTGCCGAATGTCGTGTCGCCGGATACGCCGGTCGGCAGTTCGGATGCGGACAACGTGGAGCTCAAAAGAGTGGGAGAGCCGCGGACGTTCGACTTCGAATGGAAGGATCATATGGCGCTCGCGGAGCTGCACCGATTGGTCGACGTGCCCCGGGGCGTTAAGACGGCGGGCAGCCGCCACTATTATTTGACCGGCAACGGCGTGCTGCTGCACCGCGCGGTGCAGCAGATGGCGCTGGACCTGCTGGTGGAGCGCGGTTTTACGCCGCTGGACGTACCGCTGATGGCCCGGGCGGAGGCGATGAAAGGCACGGGATTTTTCCCGCAGGGGGAAGATCAGACGTATCGAATCGCGGAAGAGGAACGTTATCTGGTCGGGACGTCGGAGGTGCCGCTTATTATGTTCTACGCGGGCGAAATCGTGGACGTGAGCGAGCCGATCCGGCTGGCGGCTGCATCGATGTGCTTCCGCAGCGAGGTAGGATCGGCGGGCAGGGACGTGCATGGCCTTTATCGCGTGCATCAATTCGCCAAGGTGGAGCAAGTGGTTATCTGCCAAGCGGACGCGGAGCAATCGGAAGCGATGCTGCAAGAGATTACCGGCCATGCGGAGCTGCTGCTCGGCAAGCTGGAGCTGCCTTATCGCCAGATGGCGGTCTGTACCGGCGATATGTCGCAGAAGACGTATAAGCAATACGATCTGGAGACATGGATGCCGAGCCGCGGCGCCTACGGCGAAACGCATTCGTCGTCGAACCTGCACGACTTCCAGGCGCGCCGCTCGAACATTCGTTACCGCGACGAGAGCGGGGCTCTGCGTTATTGCCATACGCTCAACAACACGGCGGTGGCGAGCCCGCGCATCCTGATTCCGTTGTTGGAGAATCACCAGCAGGAGGATGGCTCGATCCGCATTCCGGAGGCGCTGCGGCCGTATTTGGGGGGATTGGCGGAACTGAAGGCTCCAGAACAGACGAAATGACATCCCGCGATCCGTTTTCATAGGTTTTGACAGGGGCTGTTCTCCTAGCAGGAGAATGGCCCCAATAAACGGAATTTAATTGGATAGAATGTTGGGGACAACACACGCTTGGGAAGAGGACGAGAGAGGGGAATCCGAATGAGTGAAATGGCGGCTAATATCATGTCCATGTTCGATAAGTTAAGCGACGAGGAACAAAAAACGATAACGGAAGGGTTGACCAAACATCTTGGCACACCCGTGCATTTTTCAGTGGAGGAGTTGTCTTCGCTGAGCGAGGAACAACTGGATCTGATAAACAAGGTTCTTAACGGAATGATTCTTACGAAGGAGAAGGTTCCCGATATGAGAGAAGCCTACGAGATGTTAACAGGCACGGATCGGCCTTCCAGAATGTCTTTCGGACGAATTGAAGATAAGTAGAGGAAGTGCTTGCGCGATTATGAAGAAAATAGGGATTGTTGGGGATTTCAGTCCGGAATATCCGTCGCATTCCGCCACGAACCAAGCCCTGAAGCATTCCGCCGACAAGTTAGGGCTCGCAATCGAATTTGAGTGGCTCCCGACTGCGACGATCATCGAGAATATGGATGCGATCTGCGATTCGTATCAAGGTTTTTGGATAGGTCCGGGTTTCCCTGATTCGTTGGACGGGGTTCTTGACATCACTCGTTTCGCGCGCGAAAACGATGTGCCTTTGCTAGGGACATGCGGCGGATTCCAGTACATGATCATGGAGTATGCAAGAAACAAGATGGGGCTGAAGCATGCGGGGCATGAAGAGCGTGATCCGGATGCCGAGCAGATTATAATTGGAAAGCTGGCTTGCTCATTAGTCGGGCAAAGTAGCGAAGTGATGGTCAATAAGCACTCCAGAGCGTATTCGATCTATCAAGCCGAGCATACCGTCGAGCCGTTTAGATGCAACTATGGACTCCATCCGGATTATCGACGACAATTGCATGAAGCGGGGCTAGAGGTGGTCGGTACGGACTCGGTTGGCAACGCGCGGATCGTGGAGCTGCCGGAGCATTCTTTTTTCATCGGGACGTTATTCGTGCCCCAACTTGGCTCCAGCGCTGTATCCACGCATTGTATCGTGGACTCTTTTTTAGTTGCTGTTCGTGATAAGCGCGCCATATGCCGGTAGACGCACATCGGTGAACAAAGATTATCGCCGGTGGATTATCCGAACGAGTTCGCAGAGGTAGAAGTCAACGCAAACGATGAGGTGATGCCGTCCGTGTCTGATCCTAGCGGACACCAGAGGCGTTATATAGGCGAAAATCGGCAATATGCAAATCTAACGGACAGGAGGGATCTTATTTGTTTAAAAAAAGGTGGCCGGTGAGGATTATTGTGCAAATAGCGTCTCTGCTGTCCGTAAGAACCTTCAGGTAGCCCAGATCCTCAAAATAGCGTCATCTGTGTCCGTTAGCAACATTGGGAGGGATTGGAGGCGCGCTCATGCAATGCCCGTCACCCTCCTCGCATAAAGCAGACGCTTCCGACACTCCAACATGCTCCACACTCGTCTCGTACCTTCGCAACATTTGATATCCACCCGCCAACCGCACGTATCGCTCCATACCTACCACCACACGTTACTCTTTACCACCACTCGCGCCGTCCTTACACTGACCGCCGCACGTTACTCTGTATACCGCCCACTCGCGCCGCCCTCACACCAACCGCCACTCTTACTCTTTTCACTCCCCCGCACCATTGCCTCTCGCCCCCAACCAACCTGCCGCTCCGCCTACCCGCTCCGCTTCCGTTCCCTGAACTGGCCCGGCGTGACGCCTTCCTGCTTGCGGAAGGAGCGGATGAAGTTCTGTGGGTTGTTGTAGCGCAGCTTGGCGGCGATGTCCTTGATCGGCATCTCGCTGTCCGACAGCCAGCGTTTTGCCATATTGAAGCGATACATCGTCAAATATTCGCTGAACGAATGGCCCGTCTCCTTGCGGAAGACGCTGCTCAGGTAGTTGGCGTTGTAATGCAGTCTCGCCGCGCACTCCTCTAGCGTCAGATCCGAGTCGTAATGATGCTGCACGAGGTCGATGATCTTCTCCGAAATGTTATGGTATTGCGCCTCGCGCCGATCCCGGAATATCTTGACCATGGGATGCACGACGCACGTCCAGAACCAATCCTCGATCTCCGCATGCGTAGGGAGCTTCAGCAATTCCTCCAGCAGCGAGCCCTTCATCGGATGGATCTGGGCGAGACCGACCCCGGATTCCTGCATGACGACGAGCAGGCTGTTAAGCAGCCGGGCGAGCGGAATCTGGTACTCCCGCGGGCTGAGCTCCTCCGCGAACACGGCATGAAGGAACTGCTTGAGCAGCTCCTTGGCGGATTCCTTCTCCGCCAGCTTGATCGCATCGAGCAGCTCGTTCTCGATATACGACGGGTAGCTAAGGCCAAGCGTTGTTTGCGTGCCCTCCTGATGAAGATGCTCGTACTGGATGATGATGCCCGTGCCGAGCTTCATCCGCTGCTTAAGCGCCTCGACGCCTTCGCGGCAGGCGACGGCAAGATGGTCGAGATCGCCGAACGGCAAGCTGAGGCCGATGCTGATCTGCAACTGCAGATAACCGGCCACCTGGCTCTGCACTTGCTCCGTGACGGCATACATCATCTCGGAGAACCGTTCCGGCTCCTCCGCGGAGCTTCCCACCACAACGACGATGGTATTGTCCATCGATACGGGGGCCAGACGATCGCGCGATGGTATAAGCTCTTCGACGATGTTCTGCACGGCGAACAGCAGCAGCTCCAGATCGCTCTTGGAATAACGGCTATCCTCCTGAAAATCGATCTGCAGCGCCATAACGGCCATCGCGCGCCACTCCGCGAGCTGCTCGCCGTAGCCGAATTGCGTCAGCTTCTCCGGCACGGAGCTTGCCCGGACATTACCCTGCAAAGCCCGCATGAGGAAGAAGGAGCGGGCTTGCTGCACATGCTGCTGAACCTCTTGTTCCAGTCGCGACTTCGACTGGAACAGATGGTGCACGCGCTCGCTGATGACCTGGAATTCGTTGCGGCCGCGTTTGCCGGAATCCGTGATCCGTTCGCCGACCTGCGCCAGCAGGAGCTGAATCGGCGAATACATGCGCTTCGAGCCGATCCAAGCGAGGATCATCGACAGCAGCAGCATGAAGAGGCAGACGTATAGCGTATACATCCCGATCTTGGCCGATTCCTTTGTCATGGCCGAGATCGAGGTGACGGACAAATAATGCCAGCCGTTGAGCTCGGATCGGTAGTAAGTCACGGATTGTTTGCCTTGCCCGCCGGCGACGACGAATTGGCCGGACTCGTCCGTCAAACGTTCGGAAGGCATGCCCGCCGCGTCCGCCGGTTGTCCGATGAGAGCTGGATCGCGATGGAGCAGGATCCGGTTCTCTTCGTCCAGGATAATCATGTGCGCATGCGGCTCGTCCGACGTCTCCAGCTCCGCGATCTCCTGCAGGCCGCAGGCCGGGATGTTGGCGATGGCAAGTCCGTATTTCTCGAGTCCGGCTGTCGGCAGCTTTTTCACGAGGCTGATGTTGTAAGGGCATGCGGAGGTGCTGCGGGCATTTTCCTCCGAATAGAACCATTCCGAAGGCGTCAACACCCAAGAGACTCCCTCCGGGACGTTGCGGAGCGAGGAGAGCTGCTTCTGGTACGGGTATTTGCCGTAATCGTACAGGCCCGAATTTTTGACCATCCAGTTGTGGCGTTCGTTGATGAGGATGACATCCTCGAGCTTCGTGTCGAACGATTGCATGTAGCGTATCTCGTTGCGGATGTCGTTATAGGTCATGAAATCGTCGGCGGACAGCGGATGGTTGATCGCGTCTTTGAGAACGGTGGAATGAATCACCTGATTTAGCGTGTGGTTGACAGTCGTCAGCTTCTGCTCTACATTGGAGTTAATTTGCATGAGCAATTGGCGGTTGCCGTTCGCGACGTTCTCCTGAATGGCGTTGGACGATGCGATGTATGCGTATGCCCCGATGAACAGGACCGGGAGGGTGCCAAGCAGAAATCCGAATATGGTCATCTTGCTCAGAAAGGATAATGATCGCACGGGCTTCCCCACCTTCTCTCTCTAGTTTGCGCGGCTGCTACCCCTATTTTAGTAAACGCATACACGCGGGACAATAATCATCTTCTCCGGCGATGATCATTAGGTTAGATTATGTCGGCAACACGCCGTCAATACAAGGGGGATACCTATGTCAGGGTCCAATAGACAAGCAATGGACACACTTCGCAACATCCTGTTATCCCTGCTTCCCGTGCTTCTATTATGCGCGTCATGCACCGCGAACGATTCCAAGCAAACGGCCGGCGCGGGGACGGACAAGCCCGTCATCTCCATCATGACGCCTCTGCACTTCCCTCATGCCCCGAGCGATGAAACGATGAGCGTGCTGGAGGAGCTGACCGGGACGAAGCTGGAGATGAACTGGGTGCCGGACGGCATCTATACCGACAAGATGAACACGGCGCTGACGACGAATTCGCTTAAGAAGGTAACCTTCGCCAAGCATACCGATTTGATGATTATGAAAAACGCGATCCGCTCCGGCGCCTTCTGGGAGATCGGACCGTATCTCGACCGCTTCCCCAATCTCCGGCATCTGGACAAAGGTATCTTAAGTCAATCGGCCGTGGATGGCAAGCTGTACGGTCTGTACACGGAGCGTCCGTCCTCCCGGCAAGGCATCATCATCCGCCAGGATTGGCTCAAGGTGCTTGGTCTTGAAAAGCCGCAAACGCTGGAGGAGCTGTACGAGGTTATCCGCCAGTTTACGAAGAACGACCCCGACGGCAACGGCCAACACGACACGTTCGGACTCGCGGATCGCAACGATCTTGTGTTCGGCGCGTTCAAGACGCTTGGCTCGTATTTCGGTACGCCGAACAACTGGAGCGTCACGGAGGGCAGCGGCGCCGTCGTGCCTGAATTCGAATCGCCGGCGTATCTCGACACGATGGATTTTATGAAGAAGCTGTATGACGAAGGGTTGATCAACAAGGATTTTGCGGTCACGAGCAAAGAAATGCAGCGCGACTTCATTATCCGCGGAACGGCGGGCGTATATATCGGCAGCATGCAGGATGTGCAGCGCTTGTCCGACGAGGCCAAGCAGTTTAACCCGAAAGCCGAATTTACGTTGGTCAACCGGATCAAAGGGCCGCAAGGCTATCGCGTATGGTCGATTCCGAACTATTTCGGCTTGTATCTGTTCTCCAAGAAGGCGATCCGGACGGAGGAAGAACTGCTGGACATTTTAGCGTTCTACGATCGTACGATGGACGCCGACGTGGCGAATTTGCTGAAATACGGGATGGAGAACAAACATTATTTGGTGAAGGACGGGAAAGTGCTATTGCCCGAAAAGATGACGCAGCTCCGCGCGACGGAAGCGGGTGCGCTGTACGTGCTCATGATCGCGGACCTCAGCAATCCGAACGTGCTGGACGTCGGCGAGCAGGAGTCGCTGCAGGAAGAAGCGGAGCGATATACGGAGGACAACGAGAAGTTCGTCGTGCCGGATCCCATGACGGGGCTGGAGTCCAAGTCGTATGACGAGCGCGGGGTGGAGCTGTACCGAATCATCTCGGACGCCACTTACAACTATATGCTCGGCAAGCTCGACAAGGACGGCTTCTACCAGGAGGTCGAGAGGTGGAAGCGGCAGGGCGGCGCGGTGATCATCGAGGAATATACGGAAGCTTATAATGCGAAGTGATTAGCGTCAAAAGGATAACGTTCAGCCTCTCCGGCATGCCGGAGGGGCTGTTTTGTCTGCGTCGCTAGTGCGCGCGGAGCAAATGACAGGCGATGCAATAGGTCCGGATGCTCGGCCTCAAACGCCCGTTGGCGCCGACTGCGTCATTCCAGGTGTCATCCCCCCGCCAAGATAATCATTACCTCAGAGAGCCCAGCGGGACGGACCGATATGAGCAAATGATTGTTTCGGAACCGATTTGGCGGGTGCTACGCTGTAATCGTCCCAAGCAGGGATGACAGCATCCAACCAAACAAATCGGAGGTCAAGGCGAATGAACAAAAAAGCCATTGCAATCGGCAGCATCCTCACGCTTAGCATGTTGGTCAGCGCATGTTCGGGCGGCAACGGCAATAACACGAACACCCCAGACCCTACGCAAACGAACGAAGGAACGGCGCAAGCGACAGACAAACCGGCCGAACCGGAGAAACCGGCGGAAATTACGATCATGCTTCCTCTTAACACATCGGAGACGCCGCCGGACACGATCAAGAACGAGCTCGAGAAGCTTACGAACACGACGTTAACCTATCAATTTTTCCCTGCGGACACGTACGAAGAGAAGCTGAACGCTTCCTTCGCGACAGGCTCGCTGCCGCATGTGACGTATCTCAAGAACCAAGCGACCTTCATGCAGATGAAAGGCGCGATCCGCGACGGACAGTTCTGGGAAATCGGGCCTTACCTAGCCGAATTCCCGAACCTGAACAAGCTGAAGCCGGAAATTCTGAACAATACGAAGGTCGACGGCAAGCTGTATTCGCTCTACATCGGCCGTCCGCTGGCCCGCCAAGGCATCATCTACCGCAAAGACTGGGCGGATAATCTCGGACTGGGCGCTCCTACGACGATCGACGAGCTGTACGCGATGATCGAGAAGTTCACGACCGGCGACCCGGACAAGAACGGTCAAAACGACACGATGGGCCTCACGGACCGCAACGATCTCATCTATGGCGCGTTCAAGACGCTGGCCGCCTACTTCGGCACGCCGAACAACTGGGGCGAGAAGGACGGCGGATTGCAGCCGGAATTCGCGTTCGACCAATACGTCGCAACGATGGACTTTATGAAGAAAATCCGCGACAACAAGCTGATGAACGTCGACTTCGCGGCGACGAGCAAGACCGACCAAATCAACCTGTTCACGAGCGGCAAGGCCGGCGTATACATCGGTTCCTTGCAGGACGTGAACTCGCTCAACAAGGATCTTGTGAAAAACGTGCCTTCCGCGGTCATCGACGTGCAGAACGTCGTAACGGGGCCGAACGGCGAGAAAGCATCGTGGGCGATTCCGGGCTACAACAACGTCGTGCTGTTCCCGAAAGGCGCGATCAAGGACGAGGAACAGCTCAAGAAGGTGCTCGCGTTCTTTGACAAAATGATGACGCCCGAAGTGGCGAACATGATGTATTGGGGTATCGAAGGCACGCATTACACCGTGCAGGACGGCAAAGCCAAAGCTTCCGACAACGCGGAGCTGACGGAACGCGAAGTAAAAGGCTTCAAGGACAGCGTGATCGGCGAGCCGGAAACCAACGGCATGCTGGAAGGCTTCCACGATCT
>JAQSXN010000137.1 GCA_029256665.1 Paenibacillus sp. | reverse complement strand
GGGAAGCGATTTGCCAGTCAAACCAGTTGCCGTAACCCCGCTTGGGAACGTTCGTGTTGTAGCGGTTCGCGTACATCCAATCCATGCCCGAAATGATATCCTCCCGCAGCTCGGCATTCCCGTAATAGGCGGAGCCTCTCGTACCGTACGCGGTAGCCATTCTCTGCAGCCGATCGTAGTTGCCTGATACATGGTTGGACTGCATGTCGGGACCGAGGGGGCTCGCGAGATCGCTCCACAGATAGGTGCGGTCGGCGTTTGTATTCATCGCGCCCCAGAATGACCCGGTGAAATCGTCAAGGCTGTCGATTCGCGGCGCGATATCGGGGTCCTCGGGATCGAAGCCGTCACCTCCGGTGAGCTCGTCGTGCAGCTTAGCGCGCAGCTCATCATATTCGTCGGCGACGCCGCTTGCCGAAGCCGGAGGGGCGGGCAAGATGATTAAATTAAAGAGCATGGCCGTGACCGTCAAGACTGATGCGAATTTGAACAAATGCCATTTCAATGTCATTCATCCCCTTAATCGTGAAGTAGGTTAACGATATAACAGCGCTTACAATCGGCCAAAGACGTCCTGAAGGGTCGCCATATGCAGACGGCAAGAGGCGGAGTCATTCTCCGCCTCTCTCTGCTGCAGTAATGCTTATCGTTCGAACCGTCTAACGGTCTTTACTTGCGAATGTATTGAAAATACTCGTCCGTATGGATGATGTTATCCTTGTTATCCGCATAAGACTTGGCGTAGAACTCGTCGATCTTGGCGCCGCCGGCTTGCTCCCAGGCCTTCTTCGCTTCCTCGATCGCTTTCTCGACGGTTTCGGACGCACCTCCGACGATTGCTTTTGTATAAATGTTCGTCAGCGTGTTCTTGATCGTGTTCGTCGTCACCAGCATGTCGGCCGGCAGGGAAGGGGAGAACTCGATTTCCTTCCAGAGCGGACGATCCGGCGACAGGTAAGCCGCGCGGCCTTGCTCGATCAGATCCAGGTACGATTGGTTAAGCGGCTTGGCGGGATCCAGCTGGTTGGAGAACTCGGCGCATTCGCCCATCAGGCCGGTGTTGGCCAGCATGTACATGTCGCCGTTGTAATTTAGCTCTTGCTTGTTCTTCGCCGGGTCGATCGGCTTCGGACAGCCGTTCTCGCCAATCTTGTAATGCTCGCCTTCGAAGCCGAACATAAGCGTCTTCGCAACTTCCTCGCTGCTCAGCCAGTCGATGTATTGCATGACCGCGTCAGGATCCTTGGCCGTCGCGTTGATCGCGGCGGTGAACTGGACCGGCGTTCCGCCAGCCGGTGCGAAGGTGCCGAATTCCGATGCGGGCATAGGAAGGATCGCGACCTCGGCATTCGGATTGTTCGTCATCAAAGTCTCGTATGCGCTGTAGCCGCCGCCGCCTTCAAGACCGCCCATCCCCCAGATGCCGAGCTTGCCGTTCAGCCAATCCTGCTGCGCTTTCGCGCCGTTCTGGTCGGCGAAGATGTCTTTGTCGACAACGCCGGCTTCGTACATGGCTTTCTTGAATGCCAGAACGGCCTGCGGACGGTCCCACGAGCGCTTCAGCTCGCCGCCCTCCAGGAAATACGCGTTCACCGGATCGGCCGGGATGTTGTTCATTTGGTAGAAGAAGTCCACGGCTTGGAACGTCGCGCCGAGCGTGTCGGCTTGGCCGTTGCCGTCCGGATCGCCCGTTGTGAACGCTTTCGCGACTTCGAGGAATTCATCCGTCGTCGTCGGCACTTTCAGGTTAAGCTTGTCGAGCCAATCCTTGCGAATCATCAGGAAGTGGTTCGTCGTCATCGGGATTTGGCGTCCGAAGAAGTAAGTCTCGCCGTTATGCTTCGTCAGCTTCTGAATGATTTCGTTTTCTTGCAGGAACTTCTTGTACGTCGTGGAATTTTTCTCGATTACTTCGTCCAGCGGGATAATCTGCCCTTTGTCGGCAAGCTCCCTCATGAACGCGTTGGAAAATTCGAAGATCAAATCCGGCGCTTCGCCCGAGGCGAACAATACGTTCCAGCGCTCCTGCGAGTTCGTCCGCGGGATCGGCACGAACTCGACGTCGACCGGCGCGTTCTCCTGGATCCACTTCGTCCAGCGGTTGTCCGTAATCGTGCCTTCGCCTTCCGGCACGTTGTTGCGGTCGTAGACCGAAACAGTGATTTTCGGTTTTGGCCCTTTGCTAGGCTCGGAGGTAGCGTTGCCGCTCGAAGAAGGCTGGTTCGTGGCGTTGCCGCCTTCATTGTTCGTATTGCCGCCGCCGCTGCAAGCGGACAGCAGCAAGCTGGACGCGAGCAGGAGCGAGAATGTTGTTTTCATCGTTTGTTTTGTCGTCGATTTGATCATTTGGCATGATCTCCCCTTTAGTGTAGTGACAAGCGGTGGATGACTGACAGGCATGGATGGATCCGATGGCGCATGCGAGCGCCAAGCCGCCTCACCTCCCTTCATTGTACTTGATTTCCGGCCGCCCAACGATGAGGGCTGCGGACTAGCCTTTGACCGCGCCGATCATGACCCCTTTGACGAAATACTTCTGAAGGAACGGGTACACGATCAGCATCGGGATGACCATGACGATGATGCCCGCGGCCTTGACCCCTTCCGGCGTCAGGCTCATGGCGAGATCCGGCTGCACGTTGGCCAGCTCCTGCATCAGCGTCTGATTCATGATCATCTGCTGCACGAGAACCGACAGATTGTGCAGATCGGACTTGCCGATGTAGATCAGCACGCTCATGAAGGCATTCCAGTGGCCAACCGCATAGAACAGCGAGAGCGCGGCGATGGCAGGCATGGACAGCGGCAGAATGATCCCCCAGACGAGTCTCCACTCGGAGCAGCCGTCAATGCGGGCGGCTTCTTCCAACTCCTCGGGCATCGCCTCGAAGAAACTTCGCAGCACCATCAGATTCCATACGCTCACGAGCCCCGGGAACCAGAGCGAGCCGTACGAGTTCAGCAGGCCGAGAGCCTTCAGCAGCAGGTACATCGGGATGATGCCCGCGCTGAACAGCATCGTGAAGATGATCAGGAACGAGAAGACGCGGCGGCCGATGAAATACCGTTTGGACAGCGGGTAAGCGGCCAAGATCGTGAAAAACATGTTGAGCAGCGTGCCGACGACCGTAATGACGACGCTGTTGCGGAACGCTTGCAGCACGGGCGTCTCGGTTATGAGCGCTTTGTAGGCCGACAGATCGAAATGGACGGGCCATAAGCCGACCGAGCCGGACGCCAGCGCGTGTTTATCGCTTAAGGACAAGGCGGCGACGTGCACGAGCGGCAGCACGCAACTAAGTCCGACAAGCAGCAAGAAGAGGGCGTTGCAGAAGTAGAAGATTTTTTCTCCGGCAGTGCTTTTCATGATTCAAGCTCCTTTCCTACCATAGGCCGTGGCCGAAGCGGCGGGCGATGGCGTTGGCGGTGACGACGAGCACGAGGCCGACGAACGCCTCGAACAGTCCCATGGCCGTGGCCAAGCTGAACTGTGCTTGCTGGATGCCCATTTTGAACATGAAGGTGCTGATGACCTCCGAAATTTGGGCGACGGTGTTGTTTTGCAGCACGTACACTTGGTCGAAGCCGACTTCCATGAGCTGCCCGATCTTCAGGATGAGCATGATGAACACGGTCGGCAGAATGCCCGGAATCGTAATGCGGGTCATCTGCTGCCATTTGTTCGCGCCGTCGATGCCGGCGGCTTCGTACAGGCTCTGATCGATCGTCGAGAGCGCGGCCAGATAGATGATGGCGCCCCAGCCGGCTTCCTTCCAGATGCCGGAGCTGATGAAGATGGCGATCCAGGACGTCTCGTTGTAGAGAAACGGGAAGGTGAAGCCGAACAGCTTGTCGAGCAGCTGGTTGATCGTGCCGGGACTCTGAGAGAAGATCGTGATGACGAGGCCGCCGACGATGACCCAGTTCAAAAAATGCGGCAGATAAACGAACGTCTGGATCGTCCGCTTGAACCAAGCGCGGCGAATTTCGTTCAACAGCAGCGCGAGGAGAATCGGAAGCGGGAAGCCAGCGACGATGCTGAGCCCGCTGAGCATGAACGTGTTCCAGATAATGCCGAGAAGCTGCTTGTTATGGAAGATCATCTCGAACATGTCGAGGCCGATCCATTCGCTTCCCCAGATCCCGTCGATGAAGCGATAGTTTTTGAAGGCGATCGCGAGTCCGAGCATCGGGTAATACTTGAAGACGGCGAAGAAGATCAGGATGGGAGCGAACATGATGAACAGCGGAATGTTTTGCCTCCATATTCGCTTCGAGATAGGCGTTTTGATAATGCTCACTTCCCTTGGCTGCGTAATGTGGCTTAATCATAGGACGGGAGGGCGGAGCGGAGCAATATACACGATTTTGAGAGGTTAACATGCTTGCCGCGGCGGGTTTGCGGACTGTCGATATACATCTTTTTGAGTGATATACAGGGGGGGCGGAAGCAGCGTCGTACGGGCGTTAGGCGCGCAAAAAGGACGTATCCCGATGGAAACGGAACACGTCCTTGGAGGAGGTTATACGTAAGTCTTGCGATATTCGCCCGGTGTCGTGCCGACGGTTTTCTTGAAGGCCCGGATGAACGACATCTGATGCTGGTAGCCGGTCCGCTCGGAGATGTCCTGGATGGGGAGGGCGGTCGTCCGGAGCAGCTCCTTGGCATGCTCCATCCGTACCTTGCTCAAATAGACGACGAACTTCTCGCCGAATTCGTCCTTGAAGACCGTGCTGAGCGTCGACGGGCTCATGTCCAGCATATCGCTGAGCAACTGCA
Organism: Paenibacillus sp.; assembly: GCA_029256665.1. Lineage (GTDB taxonomy): Bacteria > Bacillota > Bacilli > Paenibacillales > Paenibacillaceae > Pristimantibacillus. The sequence continues at coordinate 3,603 of JAQSXN010000137.1, read as the reverse complement.
GGGAGAGATCGGGATTGGCGAAATTCTGTTCGATATACTGGCGCATCCGGTGAACGACGCCTTGGTTGCCCTTCTGCTCCTTCCTCTCCTGCAGCCGGTTCGCGAATTCGCTTAACGTGCGGATATAGAAGCCGGCCAGCTCGTCCAGCGTCTCCAGCGTGTCGTCCTGCTCGCTTATGAGGGCGCGGAATTCGTCGTTCCAGATGTGCCGGTAGTCGCTCGGCAGCTCCTTCATCTCGGAGTGGAAGTAATAGTTCAGATAGGTGAGAATGCCGGCAACCTCTTCTCTAGGCAGCATCATCGACTTCAATCCGGCGAACAGCCCAGTCAGCTGCTCCTTCCAATCGTCGTTGCCGAAGCGGAACGACTGAGCGATCGTCGGCACGTACTGCAGGTAGACGTAAAGATCGTCGGGCCGCAGCAGCTCGATCTCCCGATGGCTGATAACGCGGTTGCCGCCGAGCGCGGTCTTGTAATCCAGCGCGCGTCCCGCCGTTTCATAGGCGGACGCGATGTCCTCCAGGCGGGAGACGGCCGGTCCGAGTCCCGCCGTTACGGTAAGATGCAGATGCTGCTCCAGCCAGGCGCGGATTTCGTCGTAGGCGGCCAGCACGTCCATCTCGGACAGCGGCGCTTCCGGTCCATCGACGGCGATGACGCACAATCGGTGATTGTCGATCCACTCCTGCCAGACCGGGAAGGCTTTGTTTTTGGCCGTTTCCTCTATGACCTTCTTGAACACATATTTGAACAAGCCCTGATCCTTGCGGGAATATTGGCTGATGAAATCCACGTACTTGTCGATTTCGAACAAGCTGACGTACGCGCTGCCGAATCCGCTTCCGAGGCCGACCGCCTCAAGCTCTTGCGCCCATTTGGCCCGATCGATCGCGCCGTCGCCGCTGACGAGGTCCTGCAGCAGCTTCAGCCTGCGATATTCGCTATTCTCTTTGTTCCGGCTCTCGTACGCTTGGGACGCTTCCATAATGGAGCTTAACGTTCGTTCGATATAAAGCAGCTCGTCGCTGGAAGGGGCGATAGCCTTGCCGTCGGCGAACCGTTCGTTGTACCGCTGAATGCGGGACACCATCGTCTCGATCGGCTTGTAGTTGCGGCGCGTAATGTAGACGACCCATGCGATCGCCGCCGCGAGCGCCAGAAAGCCGACGATGAAATAAGGGCTCGCGAGATAAGCAAGCAGCATGCCCGTGCGTCCGGTTTTCATCCCGCCTTGGTAGATCCATCCGGTGTACTCGGACAACAAGCGGAAGTCCTGTTCGCCGAAGCTGGCGTCGCTGCCTTCGAACAGAGGCTTGCCGCCGCCGTCGGATACCCGCAGGAGGTTCACGTCGGATTCGCCGTATTCCTTCAGGTAATTCTGGAGCTCGCTGAGACTGACGTTGACCACGAGCAGCGCGCGTCCGTACATGTTGATCGGCACGCCCTTGGTCATGGAGATGACGGAGCCTTCCCCCTCCGAATGCGAGAGCGTGCGGAAGATGCGGGGGGAGCTCCAGGGATGCCGCCCCGTATCGGCTAGATGGCTCTTGATGAACTCGCGGTCTCCGAAAGACGGGAGGAGCAGCTTGGTCTGGTTGCTGACGATTGCGTCGTCGCCGGCTCTATAGATGTAAGCCGAGTGGATCCAAGGATGCGTGTTCGCCATGCTTTGGAGCAGTTGGGACAGCTCGAGCGTAAATTCCGGGTCGCTCTCCATTGCGACAAAGGAAGTCAGCGTCGGGTTGCGGGAGATCGTCTCCAGCATCATTCTTTCAATGGAACGGAGCGACAGCTCCAGCGTATTTTGCAAATTTTGCACGTAAATGCGGGTGGATCGCTCAGCCTCCTTCTTGGCCAGATCGTTCAGCTGAACGATGCCGACGAAAGCGAACAGGCAGACGATCAGCACGAGTACGGGGAGATAGGATAATAACAGCCGTCTAAACCAGTTTTTCCTCATGTTGTGGACTCCTTCCGCGCCTAGCATGCTTGACCGGCCTGGCGGCTGTCAATATACATCATTTTAGGCAATATACTTATCCGGTTCAAGATAATTCGAACGTTCCGTGAAAAGTGTATATAGACCGCGCGGCGCGGCATTGCGTATGGTGGACGTATGACAATGACGGATTGGGGAGGACGCGGACGATGAAGATGAAGGATAATCATACGCCGAATTGGGCGGCAGACGCATGGGAGAAGGGCAAGGCGCGGGCGGCGAGGGCGAGCGAACGGATCGGGGCGGGCTTCCCGCATGGCTCCGCGGATGGTCAATATCGCTTGATGTCGCCGACGTATTGGACGGCGGGGTTCTGGCCGGGGCTGCTGTGGCTGTTGGAGCGGGAGGAGCCGAACGCGGAGCTGCGTAGGATGGCCGAGCAGTGCGAGGCGAAGATGGATTCTCTCCTGACGCGTTATGACGAGCTGAGCCATGATATCGGGTTCATGTGGACGCTGACGGCAATCGCGAATTACAAGCTGACGGGAAATGCGGATTCGCGTAATCGTGGGCTCGTCGCGGCGAATAACCTGGCGGGCCGATTCAATGCCAAGGGGCGGTTCATCCGCGCCTGGAATCAGCCGGAGCGCACGGGCTGGGCGATCATCGACTGCATGATGAATTTGCCGCTGTTGTACTGGGCGTCGGAGCAGCTGAACGATCCGCGCTTTCGCCACGTTGCCGAAGCGCATGCGACTACGACGGCGGAGCAATTCCTGCGCGAGGACGGCTCCATCTTCCACGTCGTGTTCTTCGACCCCGTCAGCGGCGAGCGGGTTGGCGCGGCCGGCGGACAAGGCTATGCCGAGATGTCCGCTTGGGCGCGCGGCACGGCTTGGGGCATCTACGGCTTCGCGCTGAGCTACCGGCACACGGGCGATGAGAATTTCCTGCGAGCGTCGGAGCGGGCGGCGGACTTCTTCGTCGGCAGCCTTCCGGAAGACAAGGTGCCGTTTTGGGACTTCCGGCTGCCTAGCTTCGAGGGCGCTCCGCGGGACTCCAGCGCGGCGGCGATCGCCGCGAGCGGCCTGCTGGAGCTGGCCGCGGCCGGCGTGGATCGCGCCGAGGAGCATCGCTCGAACGCGCTCGCGATCCTGGGGTCGCTAAGCCGGTCGTACGTCCCGGCGGACGACGACGCGGAGGAGGGGCTGCTGCTGCACGGCACGGGCAACCTGCCGATGAACCAGAACATCGATGTGCCTATCATCTACGGCGACTATTACTACATGGAGGCGCTGTCCAAGGTGCTGCACGGCCGGGAGTCGTTCTGGAGCCCGGCTGACAGGAAAGGAGCGGGCGTGTCGGCGGGGTAGGCCGTAGGCCGGGGAGGCGGACGGAGAAGGGCTTACCCGGATTGAAGATTCTCGGTAGATGATCCGAACTCCCGGATAGAAGAATAGTAGTGATCGAAAGAGGGTCGGGAGTCGCAGAAAGCGACGCCGACCCTCGTTTATTGAATACGCCAACATAGGTGAAAGACCACCGGCGCAAGCTTGCGAACGACGCGGCTCGCCGGTAATTGTTTACCGTTCGCGTAATCAGTCATATTCGTTTGCGAATTGGCCATGCCATTCGTTCTTTCGGTTCGTAAGTTCGACTCCAGA
>JAQSXN010000136.1 GCA_029256665.1 Paenibacillus sp. | reverse complement strand
ATTCGTAATAGGTATGCAAGGAGCGAGACGAGCATGACAGGCTGTAAGGCATGGAGCCGTACATCCGCTTTATCGGTACGAGTTAGGCCAAGGTAGACATACATAGCGATTCGCAGGGCGAGAGAGGACGTTGAAGCTTGAGCAGAGCAAAGATAATATTGCAAAAGGCGCGTAAAAAAAGAACGGAGCAAGGCCATCCATGGGTGTTCGCAAGCGAAATCGACAGGATGGACGGCGTGGCTGCCGCGGGAGACCTCGTCGACGTCGCAACGGCGCAAGGCAAATATTTGGCTACGGGATATTGGAATCCGAAATCCCAAATCACGGTGCGGATCGTATCCCACCGTCCGGACGTCGTCATGGACGAAGCTTTCTTCGAAACGAGATTCCGCGAGTGCGCGGCGCACAGAAGAAGGTTCGTGAACGGACCCGATTGCAGGCTCGTCTACGGCGAAGCGGACTTCCTGCCGGGCCTGGTCGTCGACCGGTTCGGGGGCGTGCTCGTCATTCAGCTGTTGACGCTCGGCATGGACATGCGCCGCGACGAAATCGTGAAATCGCTCGTGAGGGTGTTCGAGCCGCAAGGCATCTACGAGCGCAGCGACGTCAGCGTAAGAGGACTCGAAGGCTTGGAGGAACGGACCGGCGTATTGTACGGCGATTGTCCGGGTATCGTGGAGATCGAGGAGAACGGGCTCAAGATGGAAGTCGATATCGTCGAAGGGCAGAAAACCGGCTATTTCTTTGACCAGCGGGAGAACCGCGCTTCGATCGCTCCGCTTATGACCGGCTGGGGAGAACGCAGCGGCATCTCGCTTGGTCCCGATCCGGAAGGGACATCCGAACGGCTTGTGCCGCTTAATCGGAGCGGCAAAGTCGTGACATTTCCCTATTGGGACGGCGCGACGGTGCTGGAATGTTTTGCCCATACGGGGAGCTTCACGCTCCATGCTTGCCAATACGGCGCCAAGAAGGTGACGTGCCTGGACGTATCGCAGCATGCCGTCGACACGGCAAAGCGCAATGTCGAACGCAACGGTTTTACGGATCGCGTCGAGTTTGTCGTCGCGGACGCATTCGATTATTTGCGGACGCAAGCGAAGGGTCTCGATGAGCGGAAGCTGAGGGCGTCCGGAGGCGCGGATACGTCCAAGAAACTGGAGGGAGAGGGACGGACATGGGACGTCGTCATCCTGGATCCCCCAGCCTTCGCCAAAACGAAAAGCGCGGTGGCCGGCGCTTGCCGCGGCTACAAAGACATTAATCTGCAAGGGCTTAAGCTTGTGAACGAAGGCGGGTATCTCGTGACGGCAAGCTGTTCGTATCATATGCAGCCCGATCTGTTCCTCGAGACGATCGCCGACGCGGCGACCGACGCGGGCAAGCAGCTGAGACTGATCGAGTGGCGCGCCGCGGGCAAGGATCATCCTCAATTGCTTGGCGTCAAGGAAGGACACTATTTGAAATTCGCCATTTTCGAAGTGCGCAGCAAGTAGCGGAAGACGACTCGACTGGGAGAGGGAGGATGTCATCATGCCTTTGCAATTCGTCATCGGAAGGTCCGGCTCGGGGAAGACGGGCCATTGTCTCGAAGCGATAAGAGAGCGGCTCCGCCAAAGCCCGGACGGACCGCCGCTTGTCATGCTCGTGCCCGAGCAGGCCACGTTCCAGACGGAATACGCCTTGCTGCGCGGCAGCGGCCTGCAGGGCACGATACGCGCCCAGGCGCTAAGCTTCAGGCGTCTCGCGTTCCGCGTCATGCAGGAGACCGGGGGCACGGCGCTCGTGCCGATCGGGGACACGGGAAAACATATGCTGCTGTACAAAATCGTGCATCGGGAAGCCGGACGTCTGCGTCTGTTCGGCAGCGGAGCGGAGCAGCCGGGTTTCATCGACCGGCTTTCGGACCTGTTGACGGAGTGGAAGCGTTACGGCGTATCCGCATCCGAGGTAGAGGAAGCCGCGGGCGGGGAGCCGGGCTCCTCCATGCTGGATCGGAAGCTGCATGATCTGGCGCTCGTATACGACGGTTTGGAACGCGAGCTGGCCGGACGGTACATCGACGCCGAGGAGTATTTGCGTCAGTTGGAAGAGGGCTACCGGGATGCGGCTTCAATGCGGGAAGCGCGGATTTGGGTCGACGGCTTTCATGGTTTCACGCCGATGGAGTACAAAGCGTTGTCCGCCCTTATCAAGTCATCGGCGCTCGTTACGGTCGCGTTAACGCTCGACAAGCCTTACGAGCTTGGCGAGACTCCGCATGAGCTCAGCCTGTTCCATCCTACCGCGGAGACGTTCCTGACGCTGCTTCGGCTTGCCGAAGAAACGGGCACCGAGGTGCTCCCTACGATCGATTTGAACGAAGGGGCATCCGTGTCCGCCCGATTCCGCGATAATCCTATGCTCGGCCATCTGGAGCGGCATTACGGGGCCAGAAGAACGCCGTTTCACGGGGCTGACGAAGCGGAAGGTTTGTCGCTTCATGCCGCTTCCAGCCGTAGAGCCGAAGTGGAGGCCGTTGCGCGCGACATGCTGCGCAGGGCGCGCGAAGAAGGTTTGCGCTGGCGCGACATGGCGGTGATGGTTCGCAATGCGGAAGAATACGCCGATTATGTTTCGCTAGTATTCGCCGATTACGATATTCCGTATTTCGTCGACCGGAAGGAGAAGGCGCTTCATCATCCGCTGGTGGAATTTATTCGTTCGGCGCTGGAAACGGTGCTTCATGGTTGGCGTTACGACGCCGTTTTCCGTTGCCTTAAGACGGAGATGCTGTTTCCCGCGGATCGCAGCATTCCGCGCGAATGGTTCGACAGGCTCGAAAATTACGCCTTAGCCGCGGGCATTGACGGCTGGAAGTGGCTGGACGCCAAGAGCTGGAAACCGCAGTTGCCGGTATCGCTCGAGGAAGACGCCGAGATCGCGACGGTAAGCGCCAGCGCGCAGCGGGAGTTCGACATCGTCGTTGCGGCGAGGGACGCGGCGGTGCCCCATCTGCGCCGATTCGGCGAGGAGCTGCGACAAGCGGAGACGATCCAAGGGATGGCGGAGGCGACGTACCGCTTGCTGGATCGAACGGATGCCGCAGACCGGTTGGAGAGCTGGAGCAACGAGGATCTGGCCGCGGGCCGCACGCAAAGGTCCAGGTCGCATCGCCAGCTTTGGGATAACGTAATGGGCTTGCTGGATCAGCTCGTCGAATTGGCGGGAAGCGAGAAAGTGTCGCCCGAGTTGTTCGCGGGGATGGTGGAAGCCGGGCTCGACAGCTTGACGCTTGCCGCGGTGCCGCCCGCGCTCGATCAGGTGCTGGTAGGCAGCATGGATCGCACCCGCTCGCGCGGCATTGCCGTCTGTTACGTGCTAGGCGCCAATGAAGGCGTCATCCCGATGCGCGCCAAAGAAGACGGGCTGCTCAGCGAAGCCGAGCGGGACACGCTGGCGGAGGCCGGGCTCGCCATGGCGCCCAGCGCGAAGAGGAGACTGCTGGACGAACGGTTTATGGCTTACAACGCTTTAACTACGCCCGGGCGGCACTTGTGGATCAGCTGGACGATGGCGGACGAAGAAGGGAAGAGCCTGTTGCCGTCGGAGCTCATTCGGCAGGTGCAAGGGATGTTTCCGGGTCTCGCGGTGCGCGAATCGGCGGCAGAGCCGTCGCTTGCGCTTGAGCCTCAAGAGCAGAAGGGCTTCCTCGCGCATCCGCGCCGGACGTTGTCCTATTTGATCGTCGCTCTTCGTCAGTCGCAGCAGCAGGGCGCCGAGCTTCAGCCGCATTGGTGGGACGCATACAATTGGTACGCCGCACGGCCCGAGTGGCAAGATAAGCTTGCCTTGCTCGCCTCCTCGCTCGCTTTCCGCAACGACGAAACGCAATTGCCCGAAGTGCTGGCGCGCGAGCTATACGGCTCCCGCATGCAAGTCAGCGTCTCGCGAATGGAACGGTTCGTCTCGTGTCCGTTCCAGCATTTCGCCATCCACGGCCTCAAGCTGCGCGAGCGGAAGCTCTACAGGCTGGCGGCGCCCGACATCGGGCAGTTGTTCCATGCCGCGCTCAGCGGCTTGGCGGGCAAGCTTGGCGGCGGCTGGGGGAGTTTATCCAAGACCGACATCACTGCGGCGGCTTCCGATACGGTGGACGAACTGGCGCCTAAGCTTCAATCGCAAATCCTGCTCAGCAGCGGCCGGTTCGGCTTCGTCGCCCGCAAGCTGAAGCAGATCGTGGCGCAGGCGGCGGTCATTCTGGGGGAGCACGCAAGGCGAGCCGACTTCCGGCCCGTTGGCCTGGAGCTCGATTTCGGCCCCGGAGGCAAGCTGCCGGCTATGGTGCTGCAGCTTCCGGGCGGAGCCGAGATGGAAGTCGTGGGCCGCATAGACCGCGTGGACGCCGCGGTAACCGACGGCGGCCTGCTGCTCCGCGTAATGGATTACAAGTCCAGCGCGACGTCGCTGAAGCTGGAAGAGGTGGCTCATGGTCTGTCGCTGCAGATGCTGACCTACCTGGACGTGCTCGTCACGTATGCGGAATCTTGGCTCGGACAGCCGGCCTCGCCGGCCGGCGTCTTGTACTTCCACGTGCATAATCCCGTGATGTCGCTGTCCAACCGCACGTCGGAGGAGGATGCGCAAGGCCTGTTGCTGAAGCGCTACAAGACGCGCGGGCTGCTGACGGCGGATGCGGAAGTGGTCCGGCTTATGGACGGCGATTTGGAGCAAGGCTACTCGGAAGTGCTTCCCGTCGCGCTCAAGAAGGACGGCAGTTTCTACAGCAGTTCGTCGGTCGTGACGGGCGAGCAATGGACGTCGCTGCGAAAGTCGGTTAGACGAACGATCGCGCGCATCGGGCACTCCATCCGGCAAGGCGCCGTGTCGATCGAACCTTACAGGCTCGGAGACCAGTCGCCATGCAGGTTTTGCGATTACAAGCCGGTCTGCCAATTCGATCCGCTCGTGGAAGGGAACGAATACCGCAAGCTCCACGCGACTTCAATCGAAGAAGCTTGGCGGCGCATAGAGGAGGAGCAGCCATGACAATCGAACGAACGCGCAAGGCGTCATCCTTGCCGCCCAAGCCGGAGAACAGCAATTGGACGGACGATCAATGGAGAGCCGTCGTGACGGGCGGACGCAATGTGCTCGTGGCGGCGGCGGCGGGTTCCGGCAAAACAGCCGTTCTCGTCGAACGCATCATTCGCAAAATTTCGCTGGATACCGACGTCGACCGGCTTCTCGTCGCGACCTTTACGAAAGCCGCGGCCGCCGAGATGAAGGATCGCATCCGGATCGCGCTGGAGAAGGAGCTGGAGCGCGACCCGGAATCGGAGCATTTGCGGCGACAGCTCGCGCTTATGGGGAGGGCTTCCATCACGACGCTGCATTCGTTTTGTCTGGACGTGATCCGCAGGCATTATCCCATGATCGGTCTCGACCCCGGCTTTCGCATCGCGAACGAAACGGAGAGCGAGCTGCTGAAGCTCGACGTCTTGGACGAGCTGTTCGAGCATATGTACGGCTGCGACGGCGACGGACATGTCGCGTTTCTTGAGCTCGCCGAGCGTTACGGCGGCGAGCGGGGCGACGAAGCGCTCTATACGCTTGTAGGGCAGCTGCACGAATTCGCGCAGAGCCATCCATGGCCCGCGCACTGGCTGCGCCAAACGGCCGCCGGGTTCGATATCCCGTCGCTTGCGCAATTGGAGGATTCGATGTGGGTCAGGAGCTTGCGGCAGGATATCCTGCTGGCGCTTGGCGGCGCCGAAGCGCAAGCGGAGGAGGCGCTCGGGCTGACGAGAAAGCCGGCCGGACCCGCGCCGTACGCCGAGACGTTCGAGGAAGATTTGGCTACCGTGCGCGGCGTGAAGCAGGCGGTGGAGCAAGGAGCGTGGCGAGAATGGGGCGAGGCTTTCCGCGGCGCGGTCTTCGGCAAGCTGAAGCCCCTTCGCGGCGATGACTACGACAAGCTTTTGCAAGAAGACGCGAAGACGCTCAGAGATAGCGTAAAAAAAATCGTCGCGTCGATATCCGAAGAATTGTTCGGTCGGACGGCGGAACAATTCGCCGATGAGCTGAGCGAGCTGGCCCCCTTGATGCACGCGCTGGCCGAGCTGGCCGTCGCGTTCGGCGAGCGGTACGAAGCCGCCAAGCGGGCCAAGGGATTGCTCGACTTCGGCGATCTTGAGCATTATTGCCTTCGCATCCTGATGGACGAGTCGTCCGGACCCGGCAACCTCGTGCCGTCATCGGCCGCGCGGGAATATCGGCTCCAGTTCGACGAGATCCTGCTCGACGAATATCAGGATACGAACATGGTGCAAGAGGCCATCGTCTCGCTGATCGCCAAAGAAGGCAGAGGCAACCTGTTTATGGTGGGCGACGTCAAGCAGAGCATTTACCGCTTCCGGCTTGCCGAACCCAATCTGTTCCTCGGCAAGTACAAAACGTATTCGACCGGCGACGAAGGCGAGGACGGCGACGCCTCAAGCGGCGGGCTGCGCATCGATCTCGCGCGGAATTTCCGCAGCCGGTCCGAGGTGGTGGACGGGGTCAACGCGATTTTTCGTTCCATGATGCGCGAGTCGGTCGCGGAGATGGATTACGATGCGCGCGCCGAACTCGTCTGCGGGGCGGCATACCCGGATCCGCAGCATCCAAGCGGCTGCCAAGTGCAATTCGCCGTGCTGGACCGGGCAGGAGCAGTCACGGATTCCGAAGGAGCCGACGACGCGGCGCCGGATGACGACGAAAGCGGCATCGACGGCTCGGAAGCTTCCCGCGGCGCGGACGAAACGGCAGAGCTGAAGGTGGCACAGCTCGAGGCGCGCTGGATCGGCGGACGATTGCGCGAGCTGATGGATAGCGGCTTCCAAGTCTACGACGGCAAACGGAAGCAATATCGCGGCTTGCAGTGGAGAGATGTCGTCATCCTGCTGCGGGCGACCCAAGCCTGGTCGCCGATCATTATCGAAGAGCTGCAGTCGCTTGGCGTCCCCGCCTACGCGGAGCTTAGCACGGGTTACTTCGAGGCGACCGAGGTGGAGACGATGCTGTCGCTGCTGCGCATCATCGATAATCCGTACCAGGATATTCCGCTCGCGGCGACCCTTCGATCTCCGTTGTTCGGATTAAATGCGGAGGAACTGTCCCGCATCCGCATCCTAACGCCCTCGGGATCATATTACGATGCCGTCCTGCGCGCAGCGGGGGACGAGTCGCTTCCCTCGGACGCGAGAATCAAGCTTTCCCGGTTCCTGGAGAAGCTGGAGGGCTGGCGCGACGAAGCGAGGCAAGGCGCGCTTGCGGACCTGCTGTGGCGAATCTACCGCGAGACGGGTTATTACGACTTCATGGGCGGATTGCCCGGAGGCCCGCAGAGGCAAGCCAACCTGAGGGCGCTGCACGACCGGGCTAGACAATACGAAGCGACTTCGTTCCGCGGATTGTTCCGCTTTCTTCGCTTTATCGAGCGGATGCGGGACGGAGGCGGCGATCTCGGCACGGCCAGAGCGCTGGGCGAGCAAGAGGACGTCGTCCGGATCATGTCGATCCACAAGAGCAAGGGGCTCGAGTTTCCGGTCGTCTTTGTCGCCGGACTCGGGAAGCTGTTTAACCAACAGGATCTCCGCAGCTCTTTCCTTAAACACAAGGAGCTCGGGTTCGGCCCCCGCTTCGTGGATCCCGAGCTTCGGATCAGCTATCCGACTTTGCCTTATCTCGCGATCCGCCGCAAGCTTCGGATGGAGATGCTGGCGGAGGAGATGCGCATTCTGTACGTAGCCCTGACCCGGCCCAAGGAGAAAATGTTCCTTGTCGGCACGGTCGCGGACGCGGGCAAAAAACTGCAGCGCTGGCTCGGTTCCACCGACCTGGAAGGACGCCTCTCCGACTTTCGAGTGGCCACCGCGCGATCGTTTATGGATTGGCTGGGCCCGATGGCGGCTGCGCAGCTCCGGCAGCCCGATGAGCTGCTAGGCGACGAACCGCCAAGCGGCGAGAGCGGCAGCGATGCGGCGGACTTGCCGATAGACGCCGGCGCGCCGCAGTGGGCGGCCACGGTCGTGCCCGCGGCATGGCTGGGCGCCGAGGCAGCCGCAACGGCGGAAACGGCGGATGATCGACAGGATGCCGACCGGCTGGCGCGCAAAGCTGCGGTCGCTTCGATGGCGCTTCTAGAGGGCGTGCCGGAGGATGTCGAGCTGAGAGCGCGCTTGGAGTGGCGCTATCCGCACGAATCGGCGGCAAGGATCGCCGCCAAGACGTCCGTGACGGAAATGAAGCGGCTCCATGCGGAGAAGGATGTTTATGCGGCCGATTGGGCCGAAGAACAGGCTCGGCCGTTTGACGCGGATTCCCATTCTTCCGGCGATCGAGCGGTGGGAAACCGCGAGCGCGGCGAGGC
>JAQSXN010000135.1 GCA_029256665.1 Paenibacillus sp. | reverse complement strand
TTCGTGACGCACGACATTCAGGAAGCGATTCTGCTGGGAGGCCGGATCGGCATCATGTCGCCGGGTCCTTCTTCGCAAATCTCGCATGTTTACGATGTTCCGCTCGCATACCCGAGGGATATCGCCGACCCGGCTTTCCACGAGCTGTACAACGCGATCCAATCCCACTTCGACGAATAAAATTAAGGAGGGACCGCCATGAGCGGAAAATGGAAAAAAGCGGCGCTGACCTTCCTGTTCTGGATCGCCGCGCTAGGTCTATGGCATCTGCTGTCGTTGCTCTACGGACCGGAGATCTTGCCAGGTCCCGTCTACACGGCGAAGGGCGGCTACGAGCTGCTTTCGGACGGCACCTTGCTGCAATACATCGGCATCAGCTCTTACCGCGTGCTCCTCGGCTGGACGCTCGGCAGTCTGGTCGCGATCCCCGTCGGCTTGATCATCGGGAAAGTGAATGCGGTCCGCGTGGTGGCGGAGCCCTTCTTGAACTTTATCCGGTTTATCCCGCCGATCGCGTTTATAACGCTGTTTCTTGTCTGGTTCGGCATCGGAGAGACATCGAAGGTGATGCTCATTCTGTACGCGACGTTCTTTATCGTCGTGCTGAACACGCTCACCGGAGTGCTGTCCGTGGAGGAGGACAAGATCCGATCCGCCCGCAGCATGGGTGCCTCGGAGTGGCAGATCGTGCTGCACGTCATCGTCCCCGCGACAGTGCCGTACATGTTCACGGGCATCCGGCTCGCGATGGGCACATCGTTTATGGCCATCATCGGCGCGGAGATGATCGCTTCTAACGAAGGCGTCGGCTATCTCATCTGGAACTCGAGGCTGTTCTTCCGGACCGATTGGATCTTCGTCGGCCTGATCTGTCTCGGCTTGATGGGGTTCCTGACGGATCGTGCCGTCGCGCTGATCGGACGAAAGCTGCTGTCCCGCTACGGCGTCGTGACGGGGTCTTCCCTGCGGCGGTAACAAGCTTCAAGCCCGTTAGCCCTTATCCTCGGTTTGAGGTAAGGGCTTTTTTTACGTATAAGTTTTCTCCATACTGGCCAATAAATCTCGGAATGAAACACGCGCGCCGCCAAAATCGGCGTCAGCCGTTGAAGAAGAATCAACGAACGACTCAAACCCGCTTCATCTTCCGAATGCTTTAGGATAAGCAATTCGGGAGGTCTTCGGATATGAGCACTGCAACTAGACAAATCAACAAGAGACGTAGAATACCATGGCGAAAAACATGCCTTACATTAGGGCTGTTGATTGTGCTGATGGCGGCCGTGGGCTGGCTGGGACTTCGTATGCTTGTAGCGGCTCAAGATATAACGCAGCTGGATCGTCCGCTTCCCGCGGCTACGGTCCTTTTTGACGAGAATGGCAATGAGGCCGTGACGATATCGTTAAACGAAATTGAACCGGTCGCGTTCGATCAAATTCCGAAGCATATGATCGATGCGATGGTTGCGGTCGAGGATCGGCGATTTTACGAGCACACGGGGACGGATATTTGGGGAATCGGTCGGGCATTGATGCAAAACGCGATGTCGGGACGAACCGTTCAAGGCGGCAGCACCATAACGCAGCAGCTTGCCAAAAACGTGTTTTTGTCCCACGAGCGAACGTTGAGCCGCAAATGGAATGAAGTGCTGCTTGCCAAAAAAATCGAAGAGCGATACAGCAAAGACGAGATCATGACGATGTATCTCAATCAGATTTATTTTGGCGAAGGCGCTTGGGGGATTAAGCGGGCGGCTGAGGTTTATTATGGGAAACCGGTCGAACAATTGACGCCGGCCGAATCGGCCTTGCTGGCCGGACTCGTTAAAGCGCCATCCGTGCTGTCCCCCTATAAGCGGCTGGAGCAAGCGGTCGAGCGGCGGAATGTAGTGCTTTCGTTAATGAAGGATCAAGGACTAATGGAGCAAGGGGAATACGAGCGTGCCACGAAGGAGTCTCCGAAGTTAAGGGAATCCAAGCCGAACCGGGCGGAAGCGATCCAGTTTCCTTATTATACGGATCAGGTCATTCGGGAAGCGGTGAACCTCTACGGACTTACGGAAAACGACGTGCTCCATGGCGGCCTCCGCATCTACACGATGCTTAATCCCGACATGCAGAAAGCGGCAGAGCAAGTATTCAAAGAGGACGGCTTGTTTCCCGAAGGCATGTCCGATCAGCCCGTACAAGCGAGCACGGTTCTTGTAGACCCCCGAAGCGGCGGAATAAAAGTTTTAGTCGGCGGCAGAGGGAAGCAGCCGTTCCGCGGTTTCAACCGTGCCGTTCAATTGCAACGGCAGCCAGGCTCAACGATGAAGCCGATTGCGGTTTATACGCCGGCACTGGAGAATGGATACCAGCCGGACAGCAGCATGATCGACGAGCCTGTTCGATTCGGCAGTTACGAACCGAACAACGTAGACCATACGTTTCACGGCGAGGTGTCGCTATATGAAGCGCTTATTCATTCCTACAATATTCCGGCCGTCAAGCTGCTTAATGAAATCGGGATCGATCAAGGAATCGATGCGTCTTCCAGATTCGGCATACCGCTGAAGGAGGAGGATCGAACGCTTGGACTCGCATTAGGAGGAACCAAGACCGGCGTATCGCCTCTCGATATGGCTGAAGCCTATGGCGCATTCGCGAACGACGGGATTCGGATTGACAGCCATGCGATCATCCGAATCGAATCGGCCGACGGAACGGTCCTTGCCGCTCGCCAAGAAGCGCAAGTCAATCAGGTCACCACTTCCGAAATTGCCCGTGTCATGACGAATATGCTTCAAGGCGTAGTCGAAAGCGGAAGCGGCAAAGCGGCAGCGATAGAGGGCAGGGATGTGGCGGGGAAAACCGGCACGACCCAGATGCCTGGAGTTAGCGGGTACGGGGCGATGGACAATTGGTTTGTCGGCTATACGCCGCAGCTAGTAGGAGCAGTCTGGCTTGGCTATGACAAACCGGATGCCGGCCATTATTTAACAACCTCCTCCTACGCGGCAGCCGCCGTATTCAAGGAGCTTATGAGCAGCGCCTTGCAAGGTCAACCAAACATTCCGTTCCCTGTCGTCAAAGGAATGAATATCGGCAAGGACCATGGGAAAGAAAAGGATAAAAACAAGGGCAACAAAGATAACAATCGAAAAAAAGAGAGAGAGAAAGAAAGAGAAAAAGATAAAGAGAGAGAGGAAAGGCAGCATAAAAAGGATCGGGGAAAAGACAAGGATGATGACAACGACGATGGCAACAACGATGGCAACGACGACTAGAACGAATGGATAGGGGCACGCGCTTCAGATGCCGCCTCTATTCGAATTGCCGAAAATGAAACAGCGACAGTCAAGGACGAAATAAAGTCCTAGACTGTCGCCATTTTTTATTGAGCTGACGTTCTCCATTAGGACAATCGATGCCTGCACCAAATTGTCAGCTTGAACTGCTTTAAGTCAAAGCAGTGTAGCCGCGCTGGTTCGAATCCGAATTTTGGGTACGGCCGATAATTCCGTTCGTTAAGCCTTTATCACGCGTACACATACCAAACGCGCACCGCGGCTTTGAACGACAGCGAGCCCGGCTCGATCGTCGTCGCCGCATCGCCGACGGGCATAGCCGACTTAAAGAGGACCGGCTCAAAGCCGGTCTTTGGCGTTTCCTCCACCTTGCAGGGCACGGCGGACAGCGAGACGCCAATGGTACCCGCTATGACAAGCGCCTTGGCTTGCGCGTCCCGCACCGCTGCCGCCAGCGCCTCGCGCTGGGCCGCCGCCGCTTGCGACGAGCGGAACGACACGTCCGTAACAGCGTTAGCGCCGCTTGCAACCGCGGCATCGATGATTCGGCCCACGGCATCCGTGCCGGCGATCGTCACTTGCAATAGGTGGGTTACCTTGTAGCCGCGGAAGATCTGTTGGCCGTCCGCATAGTCATATTGCGGTTCGATGGCGAAGCTTGCGGTCGCGATGTTCTCGCGGGGGATGCCAAGGCTCGTCAACGCCCCAATAATCGCCGCGATCTTGGCGGCATTATCCGCCTGCAGCTCCTCGAGCTTCTTTCCTTCGCTAATGACGCCAAGCGTCACCCGCGTCTCGTCCGGCTTCGCCGTCGCCAGGCCTTCCCCTAAAACTTCAATGGTAAGCGGACAAGCCGATTCGTTCTGTTCCTTCATTCTCCTGATCCCTTCCTTTCCATAGTTTTAGAATGGTATGACCTATTAGACGAAACCATACCGTCGGATGTTTCCGGGACGCCCCCCTCCCCGGCTGCCGACGCGCTGCTTCTGGCTTGCGGCGGGGAGAAGCGCCGTTCTTTGGTCTTATACGGCAACCATCTCGAGATCCAGAACAGAACCCTCCCTGCGGCGGTTACGCCTCGGTCGCCATTCCTGTAAATTTGAGGAAAACGAGGATTGGGATGTGGTAACGATGAGAACGGTAGAGGGCCAAGGCGGGTTCGGATGGTTCAAAGGCGAGAAATGGTTGGTCGCAACGGGTTTGCTGGGATTCGCATTGGCGTTGATGTGCGGGATTTGGGCACTCGTCGCGGGCGCGGAAATGCCGCCTGACGGGGATCTATGGAAGGCGTTTTCGTTTAACGCCGCGCTCGGCATTTTTTTGCTGTCTACGGCGGCCATTAGTCCGATTTCGGGCATGGGGCGGAAGGGGAGGGCGTTTTTCCGCTGGTCGTATATCGTGCTCGCGCTTTATTCGTACTTCTTGGAGACGGTGCAACATATTCGCGGGGTGAATCCGCGATTTAACGATACTGGCTCGACCTTCGACAGCATAACGGCAAATGTCTTCGCCTTCGTCGCTCTTCTGCTGGTAGTCTATTACCTGTATTTCGCGATTCAATTCATGAAGAGAAAAACGTACGAAGCGAACCCGGAGCTCGTGCTCGGCATTCGTTACGCGATGCTGTCGATCATGGTCGCGTTTGCCGGAGGCATCGCGATATCCGTAAACGAAGGCCGATTCGTCGGCGCCGAGGGCAATCTGATTTGGCTGCACGGCATGGGCTTCCACGCCATACAAGCGCTGCCGTTCATCGCATGGTTGGCGGCCGGATCGGCGCTTCCGGCGGGGTTTCGCCGAAAGCTGATTCATGTCGCGGGCCTTGCGTTTTTCCTCGGCTTGCTGGCGATGGGTTGGCAGACGCTGCTTGGCAGGCCGCTGCTTGAATGGTCGGCGCTGCCTCTTGCGGCTGCAGCCTGCTTTATAATCGTGACGGCCGCGGGAGCAAGGTCATTGTTCGCGGAACGGCGGCGCCGGACGACGGGCAAAGGGATTTCCGCGTAATCTTTACAATAGCTCAACTTTAGTCCGCAAGCGCGCTTCGGGTATAATGGTTCCAATGATAGGCGGACCGGGCTTTGGTCTGCTGGCATTGGAGGCGGGGAAGTGTCGAAAGGATTCAAACGATTATGGGAGCTTTATGCGGCGTCGCTCAAGCTGGGTCTCACGTCCTTCGGGGGACCGATCGCGCATCTAGGTTATTTCCGCGAAGAATACGTACGTCGGCGCAAGTGGTTGGACGATAACGAATACGCCGATTTGGTCGCGCTCGCGCAGTTTCTGCCGGGGCCGGCAAGCAGCCAAGTCGGGATCGGCGTCGGCATTATGCGTGGCGGGCTGCTCGGCGGCTTGATGTCGTTCTTAGGCTTTACGATGCCTTCGGTCATTGCGTTAGTCGCGTTTGCGCTTATTATGGAGGGCGTCGGCATAGGCGAAGCGGGTTGGCTGCACGGCCTCAAACTCGTCGCGGTCGCGATCGTCGCGCATGCCGTTCTGGGCATGGGACAGAAGCTGGCTGCGGGGCGGGCCAAGATATCGCTTGCGATAGCTTCGACGGCGGTCGTACTAATCGTTGAGACGGCATACAGCCAGGTTCTAGTGATTGCCGCCGCCGCGATTATTGGATGGCTGTTGTTTAGAAAACGCGATGGGAAAGACGGGAATCCCGAGGGCAGGATCGTATCTGAACCTGGGGGCTCGAGTCTCGCAGGGGCAGAGATCGGCATCTCCAAAAGAGTGGGGTTAATCTGCCTTCTATCGTTTTTGGCGCTGCTCCTTCTGCTGCCCATTGCCCGGGAACTGACCTCGAACCACTGGGTCGCGATGGCGGACGGCTATTACCGCTCGGGCTCGCTCGTATTCGGCGGCGGCCATGTCGTGCTGCCTCTGCTGGAGCGGGAAGTCGTGCCGACGGGATGGGTCGCGGAGGAGCAATTTCTTGCCGGCTATAGCGCGGCGCAGGCGGTGCCGGGACCGCTGTTTACGTTCGCGGCGTACTTGGGCGCGGCATCGAACGGCTGGATTGGCGGATTGGCCGCCACGCTCGCGATCTTTTTGCCGGCGTATCTGCTGATGGCTGGCGTGATGCCGTTCTGGAGGACGCTGCGAAGCCGTCCGTCCGTGCAGGCGGCGCTTGCCGGCGTCAACGCGGCGGTCGTAGGCATTTTGCTCGCGGCGCTTTACGATCCCATATGGACGAGCACGGTAGCGTCCTCGACCGACTTTGCGATTGCGGCAGCCTTGTTTGTCCTTTTAGCGTTCTGGAAGCTGCCTCCATGGGCGATCGTGCTGGCCGGAGCGGCGGGCGGGATGCTGCAACAACACTTGTCCACCCTAATCAACTAGGGATGGGTATCCCTGCAGCGAGCCAATAATCCTAGCTACGGGTATAGCGCGCGCCACTTCAGGTGCACCCTATATTTAGCAACGCGCAGAGCCGTCCATGGACGGCGCCATGCGCAGCGCCGCGGTTAGGATTATTTTTGCGTTCGGAGGCGTAGACATGTTGGAGAGATGGTTTGGATTGCGGAAGAGAGGCACGACGGTATCGACGGAATTGATCGCCGGCGTGACGACGTTCTTCACGATGGTGTACATCGTCATCGTGAACCCGGGCATTCTGGGCGAAGCGGGCATGGACTTCCATGGCGTATTCGTAGCGACCGTGCTGGCGAGCATGATCGGCACGCTGATTATGGGACTCGCGTCGAATTACCCCATCGTGATCGCGCCCGGCATGGGACTGAACGCGTATTTTGCTTTTACCGTGGTAGGCGGCGGGGAGGTCGGTTGGCAGGCGGCGCTTGGAGCGGTGTTTGTCGCGGGCGTGTTGTTTATTCTTCTGTCGCTTACTTCCTTCCGTTACATGCTGCTGGACGCCATACCTTCAAGCCTGAAGCATGCCATTACGGCGGGAATCGGCCTTTTCATTACATTTATCGGACTACAAAACGCCAAGCTGATCGTGGATTCTCCGTCCACGCTGCTGACGCTGGGCACGCTGACCGAGCCGATGACGCTGCTGACGATCGTCGGCCTTATGATCTCGCTTGTTCTGATGGCTTACCGGGTCAAAGGCTATTTGTTCGTCGGCATGATCATTACGGCGATTATCGCCTATTTCACGGGACAGCTCGAGCTGCCGTCCCAAGTCATGGCGCTGCCTAGCGGTCTTGGCGAGACGGCATTGCATATGGATATCGCCGGCGTGTTCGAGAACGGACTGTATGCCGTTATCTTCACGTTTCTGCTCATTACGCTGTTCGATACGACGGGCACGATGCTTGGCGTGGCCGAGCAGGCCGGCCTGCTGAAGGACGGCAAGTTTCCGCGTTCCCGCGGCGCGCTGCTCGCCGACGCCGTCGGCACGACGGCCGGCGCGTTGCTCGGGACGAGCCCGACATCCGCTTATATCGAATCCAGCGCGGGCGTCGCGGTCGGCGGCCGCACGGGATTGACGGCCGTAACGACTAGCCTGCTGCTGGGGCTGACGCTATTCTTGTCGCCGGTCGTATCCGTATTGGCTTCGATACCGGCGATCACGGCGCCGTCGCTCATCATCGTAGGTTTCCTTATGATCAGCGTCGTGCAGAAGATCGAATGGACGGAGTTCGAGGTCGTGTTCCCCGCGTTTCTGATCATCGTCCTTATGCCGCTGACGTACAGCATCGCGACGGGCATCGGCGTCGGCTTTATCGTTTATCCGATCCTCAAGGCAATCCGAGGCAAGTGGCGGGACGTGCATCCCGTCTTCTACTTGTTCGCGGTGTTGTTTTTTATTCAGCTCGCTTTTTTGAGCCATTAACGAGCTTGACCTGCAGCCGCCTGAGCGCGTCTTTTATAAAGACCGCGACCGGGCGGTTTTTTTTGAAATTGTAAGCATATAGAAGTTTTCGCCACAAAATAGATCAATTCTAACAGATTTCGGATGCAATTGGATGAGTAAGCGATATTGCGCTCCGGGTGCAGAAATCTTATTATAGATTACTAGGTTGTATTCTAAACGGGGTTGAATATTGCGACTCCGTTTGGCCGCTATACGCAAGGAAAGGAAGACGGTACGATGGCACAAAGTTTGCCCCAGAGATGGAGCACGAAGTCGATTTTG